>NZ_JANRHH010000036.1 GCF_030433435.1 Polycladomyces subterraneus | reverse complement strand
TTGTTCTTGGACTTGCGGATCGCATTGAGCTTCTTGGCTTTGCCTAGCTTCCGCCGTTTGTCGGCGTAGCGTCTGAGCGTGTCCACAAGCTGGGCAAATGAGACAAGTGATTAAATTCTTGCCTCAGTTTCCTAGAAGTCATCCCCTTCAATTTTGTCAGATGGCGAATCACTAGGAATCAACACCGCTGTTTCGGTTAATCGCCTTTATCTGTTTCACAATCAATGTTCTCCCATCCGTTCTAGATAACGTATGCAACGCATGGCGTCGACTCTTGTGCATTTCACTTTGCGCTTTCCGGACGTTCCCGCCACACTTGCTCCAGAATGAGTGCGATCAGCGTTCCCATCATCAAACCATTGCCCGCTACATACTGGAAAACTGACGGCATGTTAACAAACGCCTCAGGGGGTAGAAACATGACACCGGTACCCAACGAAATGGAGACACCGATGATCGTCAACCGTCTCTGATCCGGTTCCCGACTCCACAAGGAACGCAGACCGATGCCGACCATTTGGGTGAACGAGGCTAACATCGCCGCATATGCCACCGGCCCCGGCAACATTGCCAGAAACGATGTCAGGATGGGGAAAAACGAAATGATCACCAAAGCGCCGCAAGCGATCAAGAACGGCACAAGCCGTTTCTGGCCCGTCATCTGAATAAATCCGGCAGTAACGGACAAAGGTACCATACCGACAGTGGAAAACAACGCGGACACCGCATGGGACAAACCACCGATCCAACTGCTGCGATTGAACGATTGGATTTCCTCCCCTTCGAATCCCACTACCTGTCGGACAGCAGACACACTGGCCACCACATTGGACAACAAGACCAGTGCCATCATCACTCCCGTCACCATCAATCCGAGATCCCACCGGGGCGAGCCCCATGCAAAAAATGTGGGGAACTGGATCAGAGTAGTCAAATTCGTCCGTTCATGCCACCCAAGCAGGATGAATATTAGCCAACCCACAGCGATCCCGATCAATACCGCGTAACTTTTGGCAAATCCTTTTCCCCAGCTTGACAATCCGAGCACTGTAAGGAACACGCCAAAAGCCGTCAGCACCATCCCGACAGACAAAGGGTGTACCCGGTCGCCAATGCCCAGCATCCCTTTTAAAAACGTCCCGCTTAATTGGATGGCCAGCAACAACAAATTCGTACCGATCACCAAGGGAGAAAACAGAGACAAGATACGCCCCGTCCATCCCGAAATACCCAGCCAAAACAGGACCGCTCCCGTCACCAACATGGCTCCTTCTAACGCTTGCAACGTCGTGGAGGCTGATGCACCAGTCTGAACAGAAGAGAGACCGACAATGACAAAGATTCCCAACCACAGCCCGGCCGGTCCATCCGCCACAGGCAGACGATGCCCACACCGGCCTTGCAAAAAAGATGTGAGACCCACCACGAACAACGTACGCTGCATCAGTTCAGCTACTTCCACTGGGGATAAGCTGTAAATCTGACCGATGATCACAGGTAGGGCCAATGCATTGGCCAATAGAAATACCAGCCATTGCAACGATTCCATCAACGTATCCCACATGTTGAACGCCTTGCGCATCCGGTTCGCCTCACTCTTTTTTTCGGTTATCGAAAAATAAGTATATCACGCGATCATGATTGCCGTCACCTTGCGAACTGGATAAAATAGTATATGAATATATGATCAAATAATAAAGAAATGAAGTGGGGAGCAAACATGAGCCATTGCAAAGCATTGCCGCCGCTAGATCCGCATATCGTCGAAGCGGCCTCTCAAATTTTCAAGGCATTGTCCGACCCGACCCGACTCAAGATTTTGCACCTGTTGTCAGTGGAAGAATGCTCCGTCAGTCGAATCGCCGAACAGTTGGGACTGACTCCATCGGCCATCTCCCATCAACTGGCCTATCTTCGTACCTTGCGCCTCGTCAGGCACCGCAGGGAAGGACACACCGTCTATTACAGTTGCGATGACGATCATGTGCTGGCATTGCTGAGACAAACAATTGAGCATGTGACGCACACATCGAATTAGGGGGATCACCATGCATCACCATCATCATGGGCATCACGGCCCGTTCGAACAACGTATCCGTAATAAAATGGGATTGACTGTCACATTGGTGATAACAGCCATCATCATGATTATGGAAATCGCAGGGGGGATTCTCTCCAACAGTTTGGCGCTACTTTCCGACGCCGGACACATGTTTAGCGACACCGCTTCTCTGGCATTAAGCCTGTTGGCCATTTGGTTTGCCACCAAGCCTCCTTCCCCACGTAAAACGTATGGTTTCTACCGGTTAGAGATTCTTGCCGCCCTGATCAACGGGATTGCCCTGTTTATCGTTGCCGGAATGATCCTGCGGGAAGCGTATGAACGCTTTTTAAATCCCCCGCACGTCGCGGGAAACACCGTTCTGATCGTTGCCTTCATCGGGTTGATCGCCAATCTGGTCAGTGCAGCGATCCTCATCAAAACGAGCGACATCAAAGAAAACCTCAACGTCCGCAGTGCTTACCTCCATATCTTAGGAGATGCCCTAGGATCAGTAGGCACCATTGTCGCTGGACTGTTGATCACCTTTTTTTCATGGTATATGGCCGACCCGATCATTAGCGTGATCGTCGTGCTGTTGATTCTCAAAAGCGCCTGGGGCATCATCCGGGATACCACCCACGTTTTGATGGAAGGGGCGCCCGTGACCATTGATCAGGATGAATTGAAGCGGATGTTGATGAGTATCGACAAGGTGATCAATGTACATGATTTACACATATGGACGATCACATCAGGGATGGACTCCCTCAGCTGTCATGTGGTGATCGAAGATGATGGCGACAGTCAGCGGGTTCTGCAGCAAGCCGTGCGAATCATCGAAGAGCGGTTTCAGATACGTCACACCACGATCCAAGTGGAAACTTCGCGCATGCAACACGCCGAACTGGAAGTGTGAACCGATCATAGGCGGTTTGAAGCAAAAATGAGTGCTTCCTTCCGGATGGATCTGCTATATTATTGAATGGTGACATCGGTCACGGGTGGGAGAGGGTCTATTAGGGAAAGAAGGTAGGAGATTGCGGAAAAGATTGCGGGAACGGTTTGCTCTTCACAGATACCAAACCACGTGGAAACAGGAAATACTCGCCGGCCTGACGACATTCTTCACTGTCGCCTACGTCATCGTGATCAATGCGGCCATTTTGGCTGATGCGGGTATTCCGATGCAAGCGGGGATCATCGCTACCGCTCTGACCGCGTTTGTCGGATGCATGTTGATGGGATGGTGGGCCAACGCACCGATTGTGTTGGTTCCCGGTATGGGCGTCAACGCTTTTTTCTCTTACACTGTCGTACAATCTATGGATCTTAGTTGGCAGGAAGGGCTCACTGTCGTCTTCCTGTCCGGCTTGTTGTTCACGATCGTCGCGTTTACCCCGCTTGTCGACTGGCTGAGTAAAGCCGTGCCATCCTCGCTTAACGCGGGCATCAGTGTGGGGATCGGATTGTTTCTGACATTGATCGGGCTGCAAAAAGGCGGCATCGTGACCGCCAACGAATACTCCATGATCGCCATGGGCAGCTTAGCCGAGCCCCGTGTCATCGTGACACTGATGACATTGCTATTGATCGTCATTTTGATGATTCGTGGCGTGCGCGGCAACTTCCTGATCGGAATCTTGGCCGGGAGCGCGTTGGCGGCCGTTTGGGGGTTAATCGAACGATCCGGCGAAACGAATGTGACATTACAAACCTATTGGAAAGTGGCGGGCGCGCTCACCACTGAAGGATGGGATCGCCTGCCGTTCTGGATCGCCACCTTCTCATTGACGCTGATCATCGTGTTTGAAAACATGGGTCTGCTTCACGGCATGTTACTTCGGAAAGAACAATTCCGCCGTTCGTTTCAGGCCAATGCCGTATCAGCGATGATAGCCGGATTGCTGGGAACCAGCTCCACCGTATCCACCGTCGAGAGCGCTGCCGGAATCGCGGCAGGCGGGCGGACAGGGATCACCGCGATCACCGCCGGTGCGCTATTTTTGGTGTCCCTGCTGTTCCTGCCCTGGATGCGATGGATTCCACCAAGTGCGATTGCCCCTGTCCTGATCGTGCTCGGTGGACTGATGCTGGGCAACGTGCGCCGAATTCCGTGGGACGATATGAGTGAATGGTTCCCCGCTTATCTCATCGCCGCCGCCATTCCGTTAACATACAGTATTGCGGATGGCATGGCATTCGGGTTTATCGCCTATCCGGTGTTGAAAGTCGCTAAAGGTCAAGCCAAGAGTATACCGTTTCCGCTGTACATGATCGCAGGACTTTTCCTGCTCAGCTTCGTCATGCGAATTTGGGAATAACAATTCCCCTGCACCAACGGATGCAGGGGACAACCTGAACCTTCTCTGCATACTGCAGGGAAGGTATTTTGTTTTTTGGTGAGAGGGATCAGACATGCAACAACATCTGGGCGATCGTGAAATAAATGATCAACCCAGTACCGTCCACCAACGTGCTGATAAACGGTCCGGAAACCACGGCGGGATCGATGCGCAGCCGGTACAGTACCAATGGCAGGATGGCCGCCACAAATGACGCCCAGATCACGATGGCCAGGGCCGACATCGCCACCACTAGGCCGATATTGTAAGGAACACCCAACAAATGAGCGCGCAAATAACCGACCAATCCCATGGCGGCACCCAAAAAGACACCGACCATCAACTCTTTTCTAACCACCCGAAACAGATCGGAAAACTGCACTTCGCCCATCCCTAACGCTCGCACCAACGTGCTGACAATCTGTGTACCGGTGTTTCCACCCGTCCCGATCAACAGTGGAACGAAAAAGGACAGCGCGATCATTTTCGAAAGTGTGTCTTCGTAGTAACGCAATACCGTGCCGGTATAGGCCTCGGCTACGAACAACAACAACAACCAGCCTACCCGTTTGCGAAACAATTCCCAAACCGACGTTTTGAAATACGGTTCAGCCAGGGGCTGGCTCCCCCCCAGCTTTTGAAAATCCTCTGTCGTCACTTCCTGGATCACGTCGATCAAGTCGTCAACCGCGATAATCCCAATCATCCGCTTTTGCGCATCAATGACAGGCAACGCCACAAAATCATAGCGGAACAACAGCTCTGCGGCCTCTTCGTGGGGCGTTTCGGCTGTGACAGCAATCACGTCTTCCGTCACGATATCCGACAACCGCGTACCGGGTTGAGCCAGAATGATCTCTTTCAAAGATACGACGCCGACCAGTTCGCCACGAACATTGGTTACATAAATATAAGAAATGATTTCAGCTTCATGTCCCACTTTCCGCACGTGTTGAAGTGTATAATCCACCGTCCAACTCTCGCGGGCGGAAATGTAGTCGACCGTTGCCAAACTTCCCGCCGTATCTTCGGGGAATGTCATCAACGTGTCGATCTTTTTTCGATAATCTTCAGGGAGTAGGTCCAACAGCCGAGCCGCCTGCAGGGGATGAATGGCCAGCAACATGTCTACAACCGTGTCGGAGGACATCTGCTTCAACAAAGGAGAGGTGATCTCGTCCTCCAAATGATGCAAAATACGATACTGTAATTCGGGTTCGATGTATTCCAACGTCTCCGCCGCGACAGACAACGGCAACATCGCGATCAACCGTAGCTGTTCCTGGTGATCCATCTCACGGAGCATTTCCGACAGATCATATGGTTGCAACGAACTGACGTGTTCGGCCAACATTTCTTTGTCCTGACGATCTAAAACGGCTCGGATTTCTTCCAACGTTTCTGTTTTCATCCCTCTCACCCTCCTTGATTACTGCATTTTCATTTAGCATTCCCTCCTGTACCAAAGAAAGGAACCTGCTTGTGAATTTTTGATAAATCGAAAAAACCCCTCGTCAACGAGAGGGGTTTTCATGTGCAAAACACCTACCCGAATGCCATTTGAAACCAACATTCGGTTCAACCGCTCCCTCGTTGAGTTTTAGCACTATACGGCATAGGTCGGCATTTGATGCCTCCCAGCTACATTAAAAAAGACCTTAATCCGATCTTTTTTGTTGACCCATTGGCGTCTCTCGACATTTTTGGGCAGTAGCCTGTCTCCGTATAGGAGCCTCACCTAACAGAGGAGTCCGCTATTCGATTTTGTCAAAACCCAGCGTTAATATACATGGAAACCAGCCGAATGTCAACGATAAATCCATGGTTGCTTCGTAAAGATTTCGTTTGGACGGGTTTGCTATCCACGATCGAACATCCGAGGCAGCTCCCATTTGCGCTCCGGTTGTTCAACCAGACCTAACCGGGCGAACAGTGCTAAGCTGACCACGCTCAATCCTACCGTAAACACAGCGATCGGGTGAACCCAATCTTGCAGCCAAGGCGGCAACCAAGGATGGATGTCCAACCCGTAATCAAGTGCATCATTGAGCAACACCCAAACACCAGCCAGAATCAGATGTAACAGCCGGTAAGTGAAAAATCGGCTGTACAACACTGCTTCTGCCGCCATTCCCAAATGAGACGTCATCAACATCCAGTCCGTCCAGTGCAACGCCTGAAAGAACGGAGCCGGTGCTACCCACCCGCTCAAGAGAATCATCGCCACCGCCCATATGCCGTATTTAAACAGCGTCACTGCCGCCAATGCTTCCAAAAGCGGACTGCGACGCCCTATTATATACAACAGCAGCACCAATGTGAACAGTGTGCTGGCTGTAGGACTGTCCGGTACGAACAACTTCTGCCAACCCTCGGTCATCTGAAGCTGCAAATGGTACCAATAAAAGCCGTAGACAGAGCCGAGCGCATTGATCACCAGCATGCTCCATAAAAACCACCGTCGATCCAGTTGCTCCATCCAAAAACGCCACCAAACCTTCATACCGTTTCACCCTGTCTAATTAAATATGTAAGTAGCAAAAAAGGTGATCATGACGACCACCTTTTGACACTCTCCCTTATTATTTCTGTTTCGCCAGCCATTCGGCCAACTTTTCTTTTTCAGCTTCCGTTCCTTGGAACATGCCTGGTGGCATCGGTCCAAGACCTTCGTTTATGATTTTGATAATCTCTTCTTTGTTGTGACGTTTTCCCACACCGATCAGGGTCGGACCGTTTATCCCCTGTAGTTTTTCTCCGTGACACTGCACGCAGGCCTGCCGCTTGTAAATCTCGTAACCGGGATCATTGGGTGCCACGATGGAGCCTTTCGGACCACCCAATTGGACTGGCGGCGGCTGAGTGGCGAGCTGCTTCTCATGCTCATCGTACGCCGCCCAGGTCAAAACGACGGTGGCAACCAGTGCGAGCAACATAAGCCCCGTCGCGACTGGTCGACGCGTCGGACGACGCTCCGGACTGCGATCCAGCCACGGAGCCAAGAGCAGTGCCGTAAACGCGATACCGGGCAATATCACGGTACCGATGACGACGTAAGGTCCGCCTGCCCATTTAAACTTCAGGAGCTGGTACAAGAACAGGAAGTACCAGTCCGGTACCGGGATAAAGCTGGTGTTGGTCGGATCGGCCAGATCACCGAGCGGTGGCTCTTCAGCCATGACAGCCGACATGAATCCCACGAGGACGACAACCGCAACCATCCATTCCTTCAACAAAAAGTTTGGAAAAAACGGCTCGGTTTTCCCGGGGAACTCGGAGTAATCTTTCGGGTACATCTTCGGGCGATTGGCACGGATACGCGAATCGCCGACATAGATGATTTCTTTGTCGCCCTCACCATGTTGATGTGCCAATGATTTTCCCCCCTAACGCGTGAGCATTATAGCGGCCCGGAAATTCCTTGTCTCCGAATCAGCAGGAAGTGAGCACCCAAGAGAGCCAGCAGTACCGCAGGGAGGAAGAATACGTGCAGTGCGAAGAATCGAGCGAGCGTCTGCGCACCGACGATGTCTCCACCTTGCAGGAACGTGGCGATGTACGGGCCGATAAAAGGAACCGATGCCGCGATTTGCACCCCTACTTTGGTGGCGAAATACGCCTTATTGTCCCAAGGCAACAGGTAACCGGTAAAACCGAGCCCCAACATCACGAAGAAGATCAGCATCCCGATCACCCAGTTGAACTCACGGGGATTTTTGTACGCTCCGGTGAAAAAGACGCGCAGGGTGTGAAGGAACAGCATCACGATCGCCACACTGGCTCCCCAGTGATGCATTCCCCGAACGATGGACCCGAAAGCCACTTCGGTCTGTAGATATTTCACACTCTCGTGAGCGTTGACAATATCCGGCACGTAATAGAGGGCCAAGAACATACCGGACAAAATCTGAATCACGACAATAAAAAAGGTTAACCCACCAAAGCAATAAATAAATGCTGAGAAATGGTGAGCCGGGTTCACATGCTCCGGAACCTCGTGGTCGGCCACGTCACGCCACAGCGGAGTGATGTCCAGCCGACGGTCCAACCATTCGTACATGCTTCGCAACATTCTTGCCTACACCCCGCTTCGCGGTTTAATCTTGCCGAGATACAACTTGCCGTTTTCCACCTTGGTTTCATAGGTGTCCAACGGCGCCGGCGGCGGTGTTCCTGGGATGTTGACCCCGTTTTCGTCGTAGCGCCCGAAGTGACAGGGGCAGAAATACTGATTCTTAAATTGCGGGTTCCCGTTCCACATCACGGTGCATCCCAAGTGCTTGCAAATCGGAGAAAGAGCCAGGATCTCGCCGTTCGGTGATTTCCGAATCCACGCGGTAAGCGTTTCCCCTTCTTTGGGTTTGTACCACCCATCTTTCCGGTGAACCTTGAATGTGACAGCCCGAGGTTCTTCGCTAAACTCATTCACGTCACCGACTTCTACGAACTGGCTGCCTTCTCCCTTTTTCAGCATGGGATCGATGGCAAAGCGCACCATCGGGAACAACACGCCTGAGGCAAGAAAACCGGCTGTCCCCGCCAAAGTGTAAGTCAGAAACTGACGGCGGGACACACCGGATTTCTGCCGTCCCTGATCTTTGCTCACGACTCGTCCGACCTCCCTCTATGCGGGTTAAACGTCCACCGGACCGGAACCATCTAGCTTACTAGGACATATCCATGATAGCCAACCGTCTTAATGAATGTCAAGAATTCGGAGTCTTCCGTATCGCTTGATGACCGAATCGTTAAAAAGGTGTAACGTTTTTCATGGACTTCTTTCTATACTGTTTCCCTGATTCGCTCTCTTCATTCAAATGATCCCGTTTGCCAAAGCCGGACGATGCGCTCCTGCAATCGTTCCGCTTCTGCTTGAATGTCTTGATCCGACACCAACTGGTGCACGGCTACTCCAGCCACCAACAGCGTGAGGAGATCAGGACTTTGAATCTCTTCCCATTCTTCAGCAAGATCATCCGGTACGAGCAGGATCAGATGGTGAAACAAGGAATCACCCAGCTGTGAAAGAACACTCTCCACATAAGCTTGGAATGCCTTAGGACTGGCGCCGCTGTACGGAATCGGCGGCAAAAGCAGCACCCGCCCCGTCAACGACTGCTCCAGACGATCCGCCACCACACCGATTCCTAGTGCCTCTTCCAGCTTTGGTTGTTTCTCCTCAAACCGAACCCGAAAGACCGGAAGGAGCAGCGTATCCAAAAAAGGAGCATACCGCCCCCATTCGGTCGCATCCAATTGACTCCACTTCATCGATTTCCCTCCAAATAAAAAATCGCTCGGCTTCCGCCGAGCATTATATCGAAGTTAGCGATTGAATTCCAGCAGGTTCTTCCATTCTTCTGTCAGCTGTAAAAACGCCGCTTTATTTCCTTCGGCCAACGCCTGATCAATTTGACGATAAAGGTGTTTCTTTTGAAATTCCTGTACCGCTTTATCGAGGATCATCTCCGCCATCAGACTCAACAAGGGTTCTTGAACCAAGTCTGGTTTTTCCATGGGATTTCCCTCCAATACAGCGGCATATTCGGGACAAGTCGCCCTGCCTTTGAAGCTCAGTCCGATGTAGATTTCTTCATCGGGACAGGAACGGATATCATAAAACGCCGTTTCGACGTCGGTATGCACCCTCCGATTCTTTTGGAACCGAAACGCGGGCATTTGGGAACATTTTGTGGAGATCAACAACGTCTTGGGCAAACCGCGCAAATTATCGACAAAATGAACCCGTTGGAGCAATCGCTCTTCCGAGGATAGATAGCAAAGCAACCAGGAAGCCTCCCGTTTTTGGAGCTCATAGTGGGTCAAAAACCACTCGATGAACTCCTTTTTCTCGGATGCCGTCACGCAGTCGCTCATCGTTCATCCCCCCATCCCGCGATTGAAAATTGAGATATCTTGTTATTTTATTTATTCCATGGGAACCGGTAAGTTTCCTTCCGGCCAAGCGAAAATTACCGAGTAGAAGAGGGACGAAAAAAATCCTTCTCAATCTCCTGTTCACCCAAGCTGGAACCTTGTTGCAAAAAGCGACGACCCAACGGTGTCGAACGAACCAGCCGACCACCACCGGAGGTTTCGCCCAAGCTCACCAGCCCCAAATGCAGCATCATTTTCAACAGACGGTGAAATAATTGTTCTCTCGTCTCATAGTAGTAATCGCGTACCCACCCTTCCAGAGCAACGAGCAGATCGGAAGATGACATCCAACGGTCGCCTGCCAGTAGATCGACCCACCGGATCAACACTGGCAAATAAGGTAACGGGTGTCGATACAAACGAATCCAAAAGCGGATCATCTCCGGTGCTTCATCAGTACATTCAGTAATTATTTTCCCTGCACCCGTTTCCGTTAAACGGAGGTAACCGTCCATTTCTTCGGCGATATATCCCTGATAATACGCATAATCGTAAATCAGGGAAAAACGGTCCGGATATTGATGATAGCGACGTCCGAAACCGAACCGGTACCCTTTTTTCATAATCGGTTCTTCGCAGACCGCAAATTGTGCCAGCAAATGTCGTTGCTGTTGCCGGTAAATCGCGCCGTCAGACGTCAATTGGACGATATGTTGGGAAACAAAGGACAAAAACCGGTTCAGATCTTGTTGGATCAATCCTTGTTCATCTCGGTAGACCGTCGGTTCCGGTTGATCGCTGGATAGCGACTGCCGTTTCAGTTCCGCCATTACGCGCATCACGCGCTGACGAAAATCGAGTGGCACCCGATATAAATGGCGGGAATCGGACGTAAATCCGGGAAACAACCAACCAGACCGCAACCCTTTGCCCACCAATTCACGCGGTTTCCCCTCAGTTTTTCCCCACGCCATCCTCTCTTTGCTCAACAGATCTTCCATGGTGTACACTTCTCGAGAATCCAGGCAGAGCAACTGCAAAAAACGCCGCTCCTCCTCTTCCATCCCGCGTACCAGCGTGTTCAAAACGGAAGAACGCCCCAAATAACGAAGTAATGAACTGATTAGATGATGTTTGGAATGAGCATCACCTTCCACCCCATAATGCTCCTGCATACGACGCAATTGTTCGATGTCCGCGTAAGTCAGCAAATCCGCCAGGTTCATCGCGACCCCCTCCATCCCAACTTTTTCCTATTGCTTATGATGGACGAAATCGGTGAAACTTACTCCTCCGATTCTTGTGAAGACGATGTTTCGTCACGCATGGACAGCGTGAGGATCTAGAGCGAGGCGGTTTGTAACGCAAACTTGTTTATAATATTGAAAATCAAAGAAATCGTACGAAGAAACATGCGCAATTTCGCAGTATGGACGCGAGGTATTTCCTAAAATCTAGTTTCAGCCGCCATCATTTAATAAAAAACCGATTCCCGTGACGATAAGACAGGAATCGGCATACTCCAAATCGGGCTCCTCCATTTTACTTTGAGTCAACCTAAAGCCTCCCTATCGACCTTTACATAAACTGATCCTTCCATCCATTTGATCATGGCCTAGCATCAATATATACTGACCACCGATACAGGAGGGGGCACACCATGTTTCCCGAAGATAACGCCGACAAGGTGGACTACTATCTGGACCATCAAGAACCGATGGTCATGGTTACGGATCTATGTGGACTTATTCAAGCACATGCAATTCGACATATAAGGTGCAGTAACCAGGATTACACCAGCCGCATTCGCCGTAGCCGGGAGAATTTTTTTTTGACCACACTGGGACTCATGTCTCGCTATTTTTCCAACTGACCAATTTTGCTGGTTTAGGGGTCTTGTCCATCTCCCGGATTGCAGGAAGCTCAGTTCTCAATACGACCGTAAGCCTTGTTGACACCGGTCAATGCGAATTTTTGTTCCTCGGGCTCCGATATCCTGTCTCCGTGTCCGGTTGACCAAGCATTATAGAGCCTCTATTCGAAAGCGAAGAAATTCGTTCGTGGGCCATTTCCTTTCAGCCGATACGTACTTTGCCTTCGTCCTACGCTCCAGGCCTAGGGGTCCTGATGAAGCGATCCGGGAAAGCGAACGGACCACTTATCAGATACTGCCTCGACCAGCTTGTCAACAACCCAGCCCTCAAAAAGAAAGGTGTTAACGGGATATACTTCACCGCTGATAACAGCTTCTCTGGTAATCCCCCTTCTGCTACATGCGCTTTGACCAGGAACGGTTTTCCTTATTCGCCGAGAAAGAGTTGATTGCCATCGGGAACCTCGCGGGTTTTGGTTCCACTTCCGTATCACGTACTCTCAAAACCCGCCCGATCGTCAACAAGCCAATACACACCAGCCACGTTTCCAGGGAGGAAAGGCGAATACTCGGCAGGAAGAGATGCACCCCGTCCCCCAATAAACCAGTCCAACTTTCGCGGAGGGGCGCTGTCCAAGGCAAAACAGGAACAAAAAAGACGGCATGCGACAATGTTCCCATCCCCCATACCGAAGCCAACGACAAACCGTATGCTTGGTTGGAAACGGAGCCCAACCCCACGTATACCATCGCGGTCACCACGGCAACGGCAATATGCGTACCGATCAGCATATTGGAGGCCGAATCGCCCGAACCGAACCACTGCCATATGAGAAAGGGAAACACCCATTTTTTCAACAAAAGCAGCATACCGATGACAAAGGCCGCTTCCATCACCCACATATGCGGTTTCTCTTTCATCCAACTCCCTCCCCTGCCACAGATGTATGAAAAATGGGACAAAAAAAGAACCGCCTTGCGGCGGCAGGCACAGAACGTGCACCAATGGATAGGAGTGGAGAGAAACCATACTGTACTTTCATTATAGCCATACCATATAGGCAGGTCAACAGGTAATTCCTAATTTTCTGTTTTCTAATACGAGTGAGTCAATAGTAATGAACCGCCAGCAACGGAGAGATTTGGGGAGAGAAATGATCTTACAAGGGAAGGATGCGCCCCCAGCCCGCTTCCGAATCGTCTCTCTCGTATTGGGGAAGAGAAGGGTGACCTTTTTCCCACAAGCGACCTTGAAAGGAAAAAAGGTACACCCGAATCTGCAAGTCCCCGGATCAATCCCTTTGCCCGTCACGCTCCCAATTGTTCCAGCAGTTCGGCAAAACCAGGGAAAGACACATCGATGGCCGCCGCATTTTGCACGGCCACTTCGTCGGATGCCGCCAGACCGGCAATCGCCATCGCCATACCAACGCGGTGATCACCGTGGCTGTCACAAACGCCGCCTTTTAAACGGGTCGGACCGTGGATGATCAGACCATCGTCCGTCTCCTCCACTTGGGCGCCCAATTTGCGCAACTCCGTCGCCGTGGTGGCGATACGGTTCGTTTCCTTCACCTTCAGTTCGGCTGCATCCTTGATGACCGTCGTCCCTTCCGCCTGGGTAGCCACTACAGCCAACACCGGGATTTCGTCAATCAAGCGCGGGATGAGATCTCCCCCCACTTCCACGGCACGCAGACCGTCCGCCGACACCGTCACATCCCCGACAGGTTCACCGCACCATTCCCCTTTCGGTTCCACCATCACTTCGGCGCCCATCATACGGAACACATCCAAGATACCGGTTCGGGTCGGATTGAGCCCCACATCCCGCACCGTCACACGACTGCCCGGCACCATCAGCGCTGCCGACCAAATGAACGCCGCTGACGAAACATCACCGGGTACACGGACGAATTGACCTGTCAACGATTGACCACCCTTGACAGCCACCCGACCGGACTCAGTTTCCAGTTCCACACCGAAAGCCTGGAGCATCCGCTCCGTATGATCCCTGGAGACAGCCGGTTCACGCACCACCGTCGTTCCTTCCGCCTGTAGACCAGCCAGCAGGAGACACGATTTTACCTGAGCACTGGCCACCTGGCTCACATGCTCTATTCCCATCAAGCGCCCCCCACGAACAGCGAGCGGTGTAAACGAACCACCCTCCCGGCCGTCGATGAACGCTCCCATCTCCCGCAACGGTTGCACCACGCGTCCCATCGGACGGCGTGCGATGGAATCATCCCCGGCCACGGCGGAAAAAAAGGGGCGTCCAGCCAAAATGCCGAGCATGAGGCGGATGGTCGTACCGGAATTACCCACATCCAACCACTGGGACGGTTCACGCAATCCTTCCCATCCCTTCCCTTTGATCAGTACCGTCGTGGGGGTCTCCCGTTCGATCTCTACGCCCAGCCGACGGAAACACGCGATGGTGCTGAGACAGTCTGCTCCCGGCAAAAAGCCTTCCACCCGCGTTATCCCCTGCGCGATGGCACCAAACATCACCCCGCGATGGCTGATCGACTTATCCCCAGGCACCCGGACCGATTGATGAAACGGCCGTTTAGGGGTGGATCGGATGATGTCCATGGTTCTCTCCCTCCCGCACTTATTCGATCACCGTATAATTGGCCTGTTTGAGCACCGCCACCGCTTGTGTCAAATCATCTTCGGTGCGGAACGACAATCGGAGTATGCCGGCTTCTTCCTCACGGTTTTCCATCACACCGATGTTACTCAAGTTGATGCCGTTTTTCCCCAGCAGTGTTGCCACTTCCCCGATCATTCCCGGACGGTCGGGGACGTTGACGTAGCATTCGTATGCTCGCAGCAGGATGCCTTTTTTCCTGTCGGGCAATTGCTCGCGCAGACGTCTCGCCCGGTCGAACAAGGCCTCCACTTCCTGCGCGTCACCCGCTTCAATCGCCCGGCGGAATCGCTGCATCTCCTCCAACCAGTCGTCCATCAACGAAAGTACCATACGGCGGTTGCTCATCAAAATATCCCGCCACATCACAGGGTGACTGGCGGCAATGCGCGTCAAATCCCGGAAACCGCCCGCCGCCAACCGGTGGAACCACTCGTTCTCCTCATTGTAACGCCCCACCTGGTTAACCAAACCGGCCGCGATCACATGCGGCAAATGGCTGATCGCCCCCACCACCCGGTCATGATGATCCGGATCCATGATGACCAACTGGGCGCGGGTGGCCACCTGCAACAAACGGCTCAACCGTTGCATATCCACCAATGACGTTTCCGGCGTTGGCGTCAATATGTAATACGCATTTTCAAATAGCAACGGATCGGCCGCTTCCACGCCGGAGCGGTGAGAACCCGCCATCGGATGCCCACCGATGAAAGTGACACCGATCCGGCTCAGCTCCTGACCGCGCCGGACGATCTCCCCTTTGGTACTGCCAACATCCGAAATGATGCATCCCGGTTTAAGCGGCATCTCCCGCAATTGTCCCATCAAACGGGAAATCAGCCCGACAGGAACCGCCAAAAACAGAAAATCGGCGTCTTTAACCGCTTCCGCCAAATCCGTGGTTCCTTCATCAATGACGCCGGAGGCGCAGGCCAATTCCAACGACCGTTCGGAAATGTCACAGCCGCAAACCGTGTACTCCGTCCGCTCCTTGATGCACAAAGCAAGGGACCCGCCGATCAGACCGATCCCGATGACTGTCACTTTCCCTTGATTCAACGGGCTTCGTTCCTTTGCCTGCCCAGACAGACGGCCAATGCGTCCAAAAAGCGGGCGTTTTGTTCAGGTGAACCGACTGTGACCCGGATGTGCGTCGGATAGCCGAGCGCCTGTCCGGAACGGACAATAATACCTTGTTTCAAAAGCGATTGAAACACTTCGTCAGCCGGCTTTCCCGTATCCAACAACACAAAATTGCCGTGGGAAGGGAAATGGGACAATCCCCATTCATGCAACTGGCGACTGATCGTCTCCACTCCTTCACGGTTAAGACGGCGACAGCGCTCCACGAACGCCTGGTCCGCCAATGCAGCACGGGCAGCCCGTTGCGCCAGACGATTGACATTGAACGGTTCGCGAACGCGGTTCAGCTCCGTCACGACATCCGGGTGACCGATGCCGTAACCGATGCGGAAAGCGGCCAACCCGTAGATCTTGGAAAACGTACGCAGAATAAACAACTGCGGATAGCGATCCAAAAGAGAAATTGTATCCGGGTAGGAAGGATCAGTCACATATTCGTAATAGGCCTCATCCACCACGACCAGCACATGATCCGGCATCCGGTCGAGAAAACGAACTAACGCGTCCTGATCTACAATCGTTCCCGTCGGATTGTTGGGATTGCAGATCCACACGATGCGCGTCCGTTCGTTCACAGCTGATGCCATCGCTTCAAAATCATGCGTACCGTCAACCAACGGTACTTCCACCGGTGTGGCGCCCTCCATCCGTGTCAATGTCTCGTAACGCGGAAACGTCCGATCCGCCATCACCGACTCACACCCCGGCTCCAGGTAAGCACGGGCCAACATCTGGACGACTTCGTCCGAACCGTTTCCGAAAATCAAGCGCGCTTCGTCAATGCCGAGATGATGGGCCAGCTCCTTACGCAAATCGGGAGCCGCCCCTTCGGGGTACATGGCAAAAAATTCCCGTTCGGCGGCCAGCGATTCCCACACCGCCGGCGAACAACCGAACGGATTTTCATTGGAAGCCAGCTTGATCACTTCTGTTAATCCCAGTTCCCGTTTTACTTCTTCAAGCGGTTTGCCTGGCTGGTACACAGGCAAACCGCGAATGGCTGCTTTCGGTTTCATCCCAAGGTTTCCTCCCCGCCGTTTTTCTCTCTATCTTACTCTGTTTTGAGCTCCCTGACAAATGCGCGGATCTCGGCGAGCGCTTGTTCCCGTTTGGCAGGATGTTGCAAGGCATCTCGACGTTCGCCGATCAAACGCACCAACGCGCTGCCCACCACGACGGCATCGGCATGGCGGGAGAAACGGCGGACGTGTTCCGGTCGCGAAATCCCGAACCCGATCACGGTGGGAACCGGACTAACTCGCCGGACTTCTTCCAAAAACGCGTCCACATCCCTGGAAAATCCGTCCCGCACCCCTGTCGTTCCCAGAGAAGAGACGCAATAGACGAATCCCTGCCCCTGCTCGGCGATCATACGGACCCGTTCCCGCGACGTCGGTGCCACCAGTGGGATCACATCCAATCCGTGATCGGCGCAGGCAGTACGCAATGCTTCGTTTTCCTCCACCGGCAGGTCAGGAACGATCACCCCATCGATCCCCGCCTCACGGGCCGCTTTCGCAAACCGTTCAAAACCCATCTGTATCAAGGGATTCACATACGAGAACAAAACCAATGGAACGCGCACGCCCGATTCGCGCGCCGTTTTGGCCAACGCCAGCACACGGGACAGATTCATCCCATGAGTCAACGCCCGAGTGGCCGCTTCCTGAATCACCGGACCATCGGCCAATGGATCGGAATACGGTACACCCAATTCAACCACAGCCACCCCTTCTTCGTCCAACAAGCGGAGCAAATCCAGGGTCGTGTCCGGGTCGGGATCTCCCGCTACCAAAAAAGGAATCAGTCTGACCTCCGACGGTTTCCGCAACGCTTGTTCGATGACCGTCATCGCCGTTTCGCCTCCTCCGCCCGAATCGTCTCCACATCCTTATCCCCGCGCCCCGACAGGCAGATCAACACCGTCTGCTCCCGCGGCAACGTACGAGCCAGGCGAACTGCCTCCGCCACCGCATGTGCCGACTCCAGCGCGGGCAGGATGCCTTCCGTCCGGCAGAGTAAGCGAACCGCGTCCAACGCTTCTTCGTCGGTGACTGAAGTGTAGCGAACCCGTCCGGTCTCTTTCAGATGGGCGTGCTCCGGTCCCACACCGGGATAATCCAGACCTGCGGAGATCGAGTGAGCCGGTATCACTTGACCATGTTCATCCTGCAACAAATAGCTGAACGAACCATGCAACACACCCGGTTTCCCCTGGGATAGCGTCGCCGCATGCTGACCGGTGGACAGGCCGTGACCGGCCGCTTCCACCCCGTGCAGTTGCACTTCCCGATCCGCCAAAAACGCTGCAAACATGCCGATCGCGTTGCTTCCGCCACCGACGCAGGCCACCACATGGTCGGGAAGGCGGTGTTCGCGATACAAAAACTGCGACCGCGCTTCATCACCGATCACCCGCTGGAAGGTGCGCACCATCTCCGGGTACGGATGCGGACCCACCACCGAACCGATCATGTAAAACGTGTCTTCCACGTGTGTCACCCAATGACGGATCGCCTCACTGGTGGCATCCTTGAGCGTCCGGGTCCCTGACCGGACCGGCACCACTTCCGCCCCCAACAACTCCATGCGGAACACGTTTAACTGTTGTCGGCGGACATCTTCTTCTCCCATGAATACCTTGCATTCCATCCCCAACAGGGCGGCTACCGTCGCTGATGCCACACCGTGTTGACCGGCTCCTGTCTCGGCAATCAATTTCTTTTTCCCCATCCGTTTTGCCAAGAGTGCTTGTCCCAAGGTGTTGTTGATCTTGTGCGCGCCAGTGTGGTTCAAATCCTCCCGTTTTAAAAACAGCCGAGCGCCGCCCACGTATTCCGTCAACCGCTGGGCGTACGTCAGCGGTGTGGGACGGCCTGAGTACTCTTCCAATAGCGTCCGCAACTCCTCGTGAAATGCGGGATCGGCGATCGCTTCCCGAAACGCCGTTTCCAGCTCGTTCAGCGCATACATCAACGTCTCAGGAACAAAACGACCGCCGAACCGGCCGTATCTGCCGTTTTGATCAACTTGGGTTGCCAATGGAAGTTCGGTTTTCAACGGCTCTCACCCTTTCCACAAACGCCTGGATTTTTTCGAGGTCTTTCCTACCGTTCGTTTCCACACCGCTGGATACGTCCACCCCGTCGGGTCGATATGCGGTAACCAATCGGCCGACATTTTCCGGCGTCAAACCACCCGCTACCCATACGGCACACGGTGCTTCCCGCCATCCGCTTCGGATTTCGGGAATCAGCTCCCAGGAAAACGGCCGTCCTGACCCGCCGCCAGCGGAATCAAACAGTGCCGTATCAATCCACTGTGCATAGGCATCCGGGTCGGGTAAGGGACCATCTGAATCAACGGAGAACGCCTTGATCACGTCCACACCGCATCTTTCCTTGATCTGGCGACAATATGCCGGAGATTCATCACCGTGCAACTGGACGGCAGAAAACGGATACCGCTTCAACCACCGTTCTGCTTCTGGAAGTGAAGCGTTTTGCAACACAGCCACCGCTTTGACGGACGGAGGAAGCGCAGCCAACAAACGGGGTAACCGAGATTCCGGTACAGTACGCCGACGCCCCGGAACCAGGATGACACCAGCCGCATCCACATCCAAGCCGTGAAGTGTCTCAGCATCTACTTCCGTTTGCAAGCCGCAAATTTTCACCGATATTCGCACGAGATCGCCCCCGTCAGCAATGCACGTACCGCCGATTCCGGATCATCCTGCCGCATCAGGGATTCCCCCACCAGCATGCCGTCTACACCGTAAGCCGCCGCCCTCACCACATCTTGCGGTGAAGCGATGCCGCTTTCGGTGATGACCGGGATCGAGTCGGGCAGCAAGGGACGTAACCGTTCCGTGGTCGTCAAGTCTGTCACAAACGTGTGCAGATCCCGGTTGTTGATCCCCAATACATCCGGCTTTGCTGCCAGCGCCCGGTCCAGTTCCTCTTCCCGGTGTACCTCTATCAACACTTCCAATCCCAGTTCGTGCGCTCTGCGGGACAACGAGACTATGCGCTCCTCATCCAATATGGCTGCGATCAGGAGAATGGCATCCGCCCCGATCAGCCTACTTTCCACCACTTGACTTTCATCCAGCAAAAAATCCTTCCGCAGCACCGGGAGGTTAACCGTTTGCTTAACCGCGGTCAGGTAATCCGCCCGGCCACGGAAGAACGTCTCATCGGTCAGCACAGAGATCGCGGACGCGCCGCCCCGTTCGTAACTCACTGCGATTTGAACGGGATCGACCGTTTCCCGGATCGTACCCTTCGACGGCGAAGCTGGCTTCACCTCCGCGATCAAAGCCGGGACACCTTCCGTCCGCTTCATTGCCTGCGCCAACGATCGAGCGGGCGGCATAGATCCGGCCCGTCTCGCATCTTCCGATGTCAGGCTGCTTTTCAACCGCTGTACTTCTTCCCGTTTCACTGATACGATTTTGTCAAGAAACACGCGAGCACACCTCCACCGAAAACCGAACCATCTCCTCCAACTGACGCAGCGCCGCTCCTTCGTCGATCGCCCGGGCAGCCATCCACACGCCTTCGGCCAGACTGTCCACCCGATCCGCCACCCACAACACCGCTCCGGCGTTGGCCAACACAATGTCCCGTGGCGCCCCCGGTTCGCCTGTGAACACCCGACGGATCAAAGCAGCACTGGTTTGTGCGTCTCCACCTGCCACCTCGGACAGCGGTGAAGGGGTCAGCCCCATCTCCTCGGGTGTGATGGTATACGTGCGTACACGGCCGTTTCGCAACTCGCTCACCCGTGTTGGGCTGGAGACGGAGATTTCGTCCAATCCGTCCGTCCCAGCCACCACCATGGCCCGTTCAATGCCCAACATCAGCAATACGTGGGCGACCGTTTCCGTCAAATCAGGGTCGTATACGCCGACCAACTGGCGACGAACCCCGGCCGGATTGGCCAGCGGGCCCAGCAGATTGAAACAAGTGCGAAATCCGAGGGCTTTTCTCGCCGGCATCACATGTTTCATCGCCTGATGATACAGCGGTGCGTACAGAAAACAGATCCCCGTCTGTTCCAACATGGCGCGTGCATCATCAGGTGTGGTGGAAATCTGTACGCCCAACGCTTCCAGCACATCGGCACTGCCGCTTTTGGATGAGAAGGCCCGGTTTCCGTGTTTGGCCACCTTCACCCCGCATGCGGATGCGAGAATCGCGGCGGCGGTGGAAATATTGAACGTACGGCCGCCATCGCCGCCCGTTCCGCATGTGTCCACGGCGTCGGTAGCAGGTTTCTCCCAGCGCAGGGCACGACTGCGAAGACTCTCCGCCATTCCGGCCAACTCTTCGGCCGTTTCCCCCTTCATGCGCAAAGCGGTCAGCAAACCGGCCACTTGCGCCGGCTCCCACAGACCGCTCATCAATTCATCCATCACATGACGAGCTTCGTCACGTGACAAATCATTTCCTTCCACAACGCGGGTCAACAAAGCAGGCATCGGTATCCCTCCGGTCGATGATGTGCGGACTGAAGAGACGACCGGCAGGAAGAGAACAGAGAAGCAACGGGAGGATCATTGAGGAAAGAAAAACGACCAAAGCAGAGGCGCTTTGGTCGGAGTAGTCCGTTTCGTTTTCACTCCGCTCCGCTCTGCTATGCTCTTCCCGTCTCGTCTCCATCTCGGCTCAACTCGGCTTACTCATCACTGTATCGGAGAATCCGTCAGGTGTCAATGACTCATTTTTCGTCAAATCCGGCCGCAGCGATTGGGCATCGCGCAAATATACGTGTTCGATCTCCTCTTGGTCCCGATTCGTGTTGATCAGCATCAACAGACGGATGCAGCGTGGCAGGCTTCCCGGTACTGGAATCTCGTTGGCGCACAGCAAGGGGACCATCTCCCATCCCGGCATGGACCGGATCGCCTGTGCTGGAAACGTCGCATTCAAATCAGTCGTCACTGTGAAGAACACGCAAGCAATATCCTCCGGCGTCGCCTGATTGCGCCGGATCATCTCCCGCAACAGTTCTTCCGTCGCGGACAATATCGATTCCGCTTCATTTTTTTCCACCGTGGTTGCGCCGCGAATGCCTCGCACCTTCATCTTATTCCTCCTTCAATCGCCGCAACGCTTCGCGAATCACACGCTCCTCGACTCCTTTTTTCACTTCCACCGTGCCAATACCCTTGGGCAGAACAAACACATATTCCCCTTGCCGCGCTTTTTTGTCCCTGCGCATCAGGGTGAGCAATTCCTCATCGGAGAGCGGCTCATCCAATGTGACGGGCAGACCGTACAGCGCGAGCAAACGTCGGGTGAACCCGGACACGTCACGTGCCGTCCCCAACAGCTCTCCCAAGATTGCTTCTCCCACCATTCCGATCGCCACCGCCTCGCCATGCGTCCAACGGCGGTAACCTGTCGCCGCCTCCAACGCATGACCGATAGTATGACCGTAGTTCAAAATGGCGCGCAGACCAGATTCGCGTTCGTCCCGGGCCACCACTTGCGCTTTGATGGCGCATCCGCGCACGATCGCTTCCGTCAACAGCGACGGGTCCCTCCGCATGAGTGTTTCATGATGTTGCTCCAGCCACATCGCGAAATCTGTGTCGGCGATCAATGCGTGTTTGATCACCTCGGCAAAGCCGGACACCAGCTCCCGTCCAGGCAAAGTGGCGAGCGTATCCACGTCGAACAACACCAATTCGGGCTGATGAAACGCACCGATCATATTTTTTCCCAGCGGATGGTTGACCCCCGTTTTCCCGCCCACACTGCTGTCGTGAGCCAACAGCGTCGTGGGGAGTTGTACGAACCGGATGCCGCGCATGTAAACGGCCGCCAAAAAGCCAGCCAAATCCCCGATCACCCCGCCGCCGAGCGCCAACACGACGCTGTCACGATCCATGCCGAAGCGAATCGCATCTTCCACGAGACGGGACAATTGATCCAAGCTTTTGGAAGCCTCACCAGCCGGTACCACGCTCATCCGAACCTGATAACCGGCTGACTCCAACGGTGTCAGCACGCGTTTGCCGTAATGCGGCGCCACACTGGAATCAGTCACGACCAACAGTGAATGTGCGGGCGTGATGTGACGCTGTTGAAGCCAACGGGGTAAATCCGCATACAAACCGGAACCGACCACGATGGGATAGGACCGATCGCCCAACGCCACTTCCAACGTGCGCATGATCAGAATTTCGCCGCCCTTTCCTTGTACCGCTTCAGATCATCCAGCAATTCATCCATCGTATCGCTTGAAAATTTCTCAGTCAATGCCCGGGCCACTTCCCATGCCACGACATTTTCTGCCACGACACAGGCGGCAGGCACAGCACAGCTGTCGGAACGCTCGATACTAGCCAAAAAGGCTTCCTTGGTATCGATGTCCACGCTCCTGAGCGGTTTGTACAGCGTCGGGATCGGTTTCATCACGCCACGTACCACGATCGGCTCACCCGTCGTCATTCCGCCCTCGAATCCACCAAGGCGATTGGTGCGGCGGTAATATCCGCGGGATTCATCCCACATGATCTCGTCATGAACTTGAGAGCCTTTCAACCGGGCCGCTTCAAACCCGATTCCGATCTCCACGCCCTTGAACGCCTGGATGCTGACAATCGCCTGAGCGATCCGCGCATCCAGCTTCCGATCCCAATGCACGTGCGATCCCAAACCGACCGGCACGCCCTCGACGACCACTTCCACGATACCGCCCAGGGTATCCCCTTCCTTTTTCGCTTCATCAATCAGGCGCATCATTTCCTTTTCCGCCTCCGGGTCAAGACAGCGAACGGGGGAAGCCTCGGCACGCGCTGCACATTCTTCCAGCGGCAAGTCCACCGGTCGAGCCGTCACTCCGCCGATGCTCACCACATGACCGGCGATGCGAATGCCGCACGTCTCCAACAGCTGGCGGGCCACCGCTCCCGCGGCCACCCGGGCTGCCGTTTCCCTCGCACTGGAACGTTCCAACACATCACGAATATCCCGATGATTGTATTTGATCGCGCCGTTGAGATCTGCATGACCGGGGCGCGGCCGGGAGATTCGTCGTTTTTCCGCCTCTTCCGGCACGGGATCAAAGCTCATGATTTTACGCCAATGCTGGAAGTCCTTATTTTCGATCACCAGCGTGACCGGCGCTCCGGTCGTTTGTCCGAACCGCACACCCGAGAGAACCTGGACTTGGTCGGACTCGATTTGCATCCGGCGTCCGCGTCCGTATCCTTTTTGGCGCCGGGCCAGCTGTTCGTCCACCTTTTCTTTGGAGAACGGCATGCGGCTCGGCAATCCTTCGATAATCACCGTCAATTGGGGACCGTGCGATTCCCCCGCCGTCAAATACCTCATCGCGATCTTCCTCTCCACTTTCGCGCTTTTTAGCTTCTAATTGCTAAAGGATATTGGTTGCTTGTTATGATACCATACGATGAACCACCTGAAAACGTCTTACCTGTTCCCATCATTGTACAAGAGAAGACGGAAGCTCTCAATGCATAAAAAAATCGGTGTCTCTTGACACCGGAGAGATAATGGACAATCCTTCTACGAAAATGCTTTATTTTCATTCAGACGGAAAATTCGGTCCTTTACCTGAAAAAGTGGCCGTTTTCCCTTTCGCACCGCCGGAAAACGACCACCCACTTTTTAAGGGAGCGGGTCCGTATTCCCCGTCTTTTCTCCGTACTCTTAATCCAAGGGCGCCAAATCCATCAGCATGAAATGCGCATCTTCCTCAGCCTCGATCTCGATGCGGGAGAGATCGGTGATACGGGCAGTATCTCCCGCTTTCAATGTATGTTTGCTGCTCAACTTTACGCGTCCTTTTATCAGAAACAGATACATGAAGCGTCCGTCTTCCTGTTCATGCCTTAATGAACGCCCCGCATCCAACTGCGACAGATACACCGTGACATCCTGATGAATCGACAGTGCGCCATCCCGAGGCGTACCGGAGACAACCGGAAGCAACCGGTTATGTTGCGCTTCTCTGGGGAATGATGTTTGTTCCCAGGAAGGGGTCAGACCCCTGCGTTCAGGATAAAACCAGATTTGCAGAAAATGGACCGGTCGTTCTTGGGAGTGATTGTACTCCGAATGGAAAATGCCGGTTCCCGCTGTCATCCGTTGTATCTCACCGGCTCGGAGCAACCCTTGGTTACCCATACTGTCTCGGTGCTCCAACACTCCGTCGATCACATAGCTGATGATTTCCATGTCCGCGTGGGGATGCATACCGAAACCTTTTCCCGGCTGCACGATGTCGTCGTTAAACACACGAAGCGGTCCGAAATTGAGATGGTTAGGGTCGTAATACTCAGCAAACGAGAAACTGTGCCGTGTCTTTAACCAACCGTGGTCGGCCGTATATCTTTCTTCAGATGGAATAATACGAATCATGGCCCCTCACCTCAATTAAACTGTAGAATCAAATGGCTCAATGAACCGTACTGATAACTTTGATGGTACACCCGAGCCGTACGGCTGTCATCGCCGGCCCCCATCGCTATAAACAGCGGCAAAAAGTGTTCGGCATCAGGTGTGGCCCGGAGGGCATACGGTGCCAAGCGTTGGTAATCGAAAAGCGAAACAGTGTCCCATTCCAGGATACGGTCGATCAGCCAATCATCGAATTCCTTTGCCCATTCATCAGTATGATCTTGCTCATAAAAGTTCATATAACGGAAATTGTGAACCGTTGCGCCACTGGCGATGATCAGGATGTTGCGCTTTTTCAGGGAGGAAAGGGCCGCCCCGATCCGGTACTGCTCCTCAGGGGATAGAGAAGGATTGACGGAAGCCGCAATCACCGGGATGTCCGCTGCCGGGTACATATGGCGCAAAATCACCCACACCCCGTGATCCAGCCCCCGATGTGCATTCAGCACTGCCTCAATCCCGTGGTCCCGTAGCAGCTTCTGCACCTCTTGGGCGACGTTGACCGATCCTTTAGCCGGATAGGTGATCTCATACAGTTCTCTTGGAAAACCGCCAAAATCGTGGATGGTATCCTGGACCTCATCCGTGGCCGTGAATGTCAGCGTCCCGCTCACCCAATGGGCGGAAAATACGAGGATCGCCTCAGGTTGATCCAGTTGTTCCCCTAGCCGTCGCAAGTCCCGGGTGTATGAGATGTCCTGCACGGCGAGGAGCGGCGATCCGTGAGCGATGAACATAGAAGGGGTCAATCTTCTCTCCCCCTTAACCGATCAAAACGTAGGAACCGGGACCGATCAGGGCCACTCCAATTGCCACCGCAATCAAGACCACATTGTACTCGATTCCACCGTCGGTGATCCAGTAACCATTTTTCCCGTGCACTTTGAAGATGGCTACCAACATGGTCAGCACGATCAGCGCTGCTCCCAAGGCAGTTCCTACTCCAGCCGCAAACAGTGCCCCGCCGATCAACTCAGAAAGACCGGCCAGCAACGCCATCCACCAACCGGGACGCAACCCGATCGATTCCATCCAACCGGCCGTTCCTTTCAACCCATGGCCGCCGAACCAACCGAACAATTTTTGCACACCATGACCCATAAACGTCAAGCCTACCACCAATCGAATGATCAACAGTCCCAGATTGATCATACCCCATCACTCTCCTTTTGTTTATTGCTATATTTTTATCAGTTATTTACTTTGCATCTGTATCATACGATGATAACTTACTTTTGTCAAGTAACTATGATAAAATAAAATCCAGGAGGTGATGGCGATGCATCCACATCCTCTTTGTCCCAAATTCGAAGCCGCATTTGAACTACTGGGAAAACGGTGGACCGGATTGATCATTCGAGTACTGATGGACGGTCCCCGACGGTTTCGGGATATCTCCGACAGCATTCCTCAAATGAGCGATAAAATGCTGTCCGAACGTTTCAAGGAATTGGAAGCCGCTGGGGTGTTAAAACGCAATATTTATCCAGAAAAACCCGTGCGGATCGAATATGCGCTTACCGAAAAGGGAAAAGCACTGCGACCGGTGATGGATGCTGTCCAAGCATGGGCCGAAGAATGGGTGGATTCGGAAGGGGAAAATTGAGGATCCGAAGAGGTCAACGATCGGAGAGGCGAGCGGCCGGATAACCATTTCAGCCCGGAGTGAACTCCGGGCTGTTGTTTATCCGATCCATTTATTGATGGTTTTATCGTAGTTGATCAGTTCCTGTTCACCAAACCAGAGATTAATTTCCCGTTCCGCGCTCTCCGGGGAATCAGAACCGTGGATGATGTTCATCCCCACACTGATGCCGAAATCACCGCGAATGGTACCGGGCGCAGCGTCGGCTGGATTGGTTTTGCCCATCATTTGCCGGGCTCCTGCGATCACGTTTTGTCCTTGCCACACCATGGCGAACACCGGACCGGACGTGATGAAATCCACCAATTCACCGAAGAACGGCTTTTCTTTGTGCTCGGCATAATGCTTTTCAGCCAGCTCCTGGGAAACCGTCATCAGTTTCGCCGCCACGAGCTGATACCCTTTTTTCTCGAATCGCGACACAATTTCGCCGATGAGTCCACGTTGCACCCCATCCGGCTTGACCATCACAAACGTTTTTTCCATGGTTTCGCCTCCATGCTATGTAAATCGCCATTGAAAGGGCTACCACACGGTAGCCCAACGGAATTGTATCAGATTTGGACGGTCAAAAGCAAACATGTTATCAGAAACTTAACAGACAAGCGTTCCGGCATAGGAGAAGGGGAGACAGATCCTAATACGTGCGTGTACCGACAAACCTGGCAATCATACGCAACGATTCTCGCGCGCTGCACGGCGGCAAGACATCCACCATTGACAGCGCCTTCTCCAAATATCGTTCTGCTAGATTGAGCGAAAACGGGATCCCCTCAGCATGACGGACGCGGGCCAACACCTCGTCCAGCGACACCTCTTCGCCACGCGAACGCAAATACGCCAAAATCCGTTCACGGTCCTCCCTTTTTCCGAACTGCAACGTATGAATGACCGGCAACGTCACATTTCCCTGACGCAAATCGCTCCCTGCCGGCTTGCCGAGTTGCTGTTCGTTCCCGATCAAATCCAACACGTCGTCAGTAATCTGAAACGCCATGCCCACATAATATCCGTATCGGTATAACACCCGCACAATCTCCTCGGAGGCGTTGCTTGCCAGTGCCCCCAATTGGCAGCTGATCGCCATCAAGAGCGCCGTTTTCCGCTTGATTCGGTGCAGATAACGAAGCAAATGCTGACCGGGGTTGTAGAAATCACGGATCTGTTCGATCTCTCCCCGACACATCTGCACGATCGCACGGGACAAAATATGGTGAATCCTCGGCTGACCGATTTGGGAGACCACTTCCAATGCGCGGGCAAAAATGAAATCCCCGGTGTACATGGCTACACGATTGTCCCATTGAGCCTTCACCGTTTTTCTACCCCGCCGGGTCTCCGCATCGTCGATCACATCATCATGCACCAGTGTGGCCATGTGAATCAGCTCCAGAGGGACGGCGATTCTTTTCAAACGCTCCAGATCATACTGGCCGAACCGCCCTGACAACAATACAAAAACAGGTCGGAGCCGTTTCCCCCCTGCATGGAGCAAGTGGCCGGCCGACGCCGCCAGTTGGCTGTCCCGTGATGCGACCGTTGCAGACAGTTCCTGCTCAATCGATTCTAAATCACTTTTCAGGTCCTCATATATATCCTGGAGTCTCATGACATTCACCTTGGTTCGCCCGTACTTGTGCCCGCAGGCAAATCCAACACCTCAATCCGCACATTCGGTGATAACAGCCCGATCTCGTCGGCACGGCGATAATATGCTTCCAGCCCTTCCAGTTGAGGCTGGCGCAAATCATAACACAATCCGTTGTAATAGTTCCGCCAGAACGCCTCATCGCCACCCAATTGACGCTGCGCCTCGCGGATGACCGGTGTGGGATCGAGGCGGCTCCGTTCTTTGCTGGCAAAGAAACGTTCATATACCGCATACAACTCATCGGGCCGCTCTTCCACCACTTCTCTGCGCACCGCCCAAACTGCAAACACCATGTCCAATCCGGTCCGCTGGTACCATTCCCAACCCAGATCCAACACACGGTATCCCGGATTTTCCCACTGTGCCCGAATGGCATCGTCACCGATCAACAGGGCCGCATCCGCTTGTTCCATCATATCGCTGAGCGAAGGCGGCAAGGTGACGTATTCGGGATTTCCCCGCTCAAATCCATTGAGCAGTACCTTGAGCAACGCCACTGACGAAGCCGACGTGTTGGTAAGCGCGATTTTGGCCGAACGCAGATCGGACAAAGCCGCATCACGCGTAAACAAAAAAATGGAACCGACCCGTCCCCTGGCACTGACTGATAAATCCGGCAAAAGGACGTAGTTCGGATACTGATCGGCATAAGCGAAAGAAGAAATGGGCCCCATATCGATCTCCCCGGCGGCCATGAGCCGGTTCAGTTGGGACGGCACCATGGGCACAAGCTCCACAGGTAGCCCATCCGCATCAAAATAATGATAAAGTGGTAAAACGTTCGTAAACGCGATTCGACCGATCCGCAGAGGTCTCATCGCCTACCCTCCCATCGTCGATACAATTGGTGCGGAACCGACATCTGATCCAGCGCCTTACCGGCCACAAACCGCACGATGTCGTCCAATGTTTCGGGACGGTGGTAGAAAGCCGGCATCGCCGGAACGATTTTGACGCCGATTCTGGAGAGACGTAACATATTTTCCAAGTGAATAGGAGACAACGGGGTCTCGCGTGGTACCAATACAAGCGGACGCCCTTCCTTGATCATCACATCCGCCGCCCGCTCCAGGAGGTTGGTGGACAATCCGGCAGCCAGCTTCGCCAGGGTCCCCATCGAACAGGGGATCACTACCATCGCGTCCACCGGATAGGAACCCGAGGCGATCGAAGCCCCGATATCCTTGATCGGATGATGGACTAGCCTTCCGGGCAAGTTCCGCCACCTATCACGAAAAACCCCCTCCCGGGCGGACACGTCCCAATCGTGCTCTTCCTTCAGTACCCGCCAGGCGGCTTCCGTCACCACCAGATGGACTTCGTGTCCTTGGCGAAGCAATTCTTCCAACAAACACAATGCATAGGGGGCGCCGCTCGCCCCCGTCATGCCCACCACAAAACGTTTGGCACTCATCTAAGTATCACATCCACAATCGCAAAGAGAAACACAATCACGCTCAATACGCCATTCATCGTGAAAAAGGCCGTGTTCAGACGGGATAAATCGTCGGGTGACACAATGCGGTGCTCATAATACAGAATCGCCAATGCGATCAATACCCCGACTCCGTACCACGCACTGAGCGGTGTGATCTGGATCAGCAGAATGAGGCCGATGGCGGTTCCAATGTGCATCCATGCCGAATAGCGGAGTGCACGGGCCAAACCGAATCGTGCCGGGATGGAAAATAACCCTTCCTGACGATCGAAATCGATGTCCTGACACGCATAGATGACATCAAACCCTGCTGTCCACAACGCTACCGTCGCAAACAACAACCAGGCCGTCCCGTCCAGTTGCCCGGTGGCAGCCACCCATCCGCCCATGGGTGCCAAACCGAGCGCCGCACCCAGCACCAAATGACACGCCCAGGTAAACCGCTTGGTGTAGGAGTAAACGGTCAACACCAACACGGCGATTGGCATCAGCTTGACGGCCAATGGGTTCAATTGCCAGGCAGCCACAAACAGCAAGAGGAATGAGACGAGTACAAACACCCACACTGCCGGGACTGAAATTTTACCTGATGGAATTTCCCGCTGTGCCGTCCGTGGGTTTTTCGCGTCGATATGGCGGTCGATCAATCGGTTGAGCGCCATCGCTGCACTGCGCGCACCTACCATGGCTAAGGTGATCCAACCGACCTCACGCCAGGTGGGCAAACTGCCCTCCACCATCACATTACCCAATAAGGCACCCAGATAGGCGAATGGCAAAGCGAACACGGTATGTTCAAACTTGATCATATTAAGGATGATCCTGATCTTTTGCCACCATTGCATCCTACATCGACCTTTCTATCTCTCATGCGTCCCGTTTCTTGATACCGATGTGCACCGCCGCAATCCCGCCAGTCAACGGATAGACGCGCACCGATTCAAATACACCTTCTTCTTCCATGATGCGTGCCAATTCCTTGTAATCGGGAAATTGAACCAATGATTCCGGCAACCAGCGGTATTGCTCGTACCGTCCTGCCAACCATTTGCCCAGCCAGGGTAGAATCCGTCGAAAGTAGAGATAGTACACCGCGCGAAACGGTGCCCAGGTCGGCTTGGATAATTCCAGTGAAACCACCTGACCACCCGGTTTGACCACACGGGCCATTTCACGCAACACATGACGGTAATCCGGCACGTTGCGCAAGGCAAAGCCGATCGTCGCGTGGTCGAAGGTGTTGTCCGCAAACGGCAATGCCATCGCGTTGCCGTGAATCAAGCGGATTTGCCGGTCAAGTCCCCTTTCGCCAATTTTTCTTTCCGCCACTTTCAGCATATTTTGGCTGAAATCCAGCCCCACGATCTCTCCCGTCCCCGACGCCTCCGCGAGCGCGATTGCCCAGTCGCATGTCCCGCAACAGACGTCGATGGCGGTATCGCCCGGCTTGACTGCCATCATCTTCATGGTGAATTTGCGCCAAGCCTTGTGACGCCTGAAACTGAGGATCGTGTTCATCTGATCATAGCGATGGGCAATACTTTCAAAGACACTGTGGACAAACTGCTCTTTCGACCGAAACATTTGGTCCTGATCCACCGTCATGATTTCACCCTTCCCGGAGTAGCGGCTCTCCCAATACCGAAGCAAATCTGCGCTGGATCGCCTCCGCCCATTCTTGGTGCGCTACCGACTGCTTTGCTCCCTCCAACCAGGATTGGATCTCCTCCAACAGGACGGTCGGAACCGATTCGTCAACCGACCACGGAAATGTCTCTTTCACGCGGGGCGAGACGAGATAATCGAGCGCCATCAACCGCTCCGCCAGTGGGCGCCATGGATGGCCCCATCTGTTTTCTACATGAAAAAAATCGGCCAACGCCGCAAGCAATTCGCCCCGGATTCGCCGAATCAAAGGAAGCCACACCGAGGATGACGTTCGTGTATCACCGCGCAACGCATACAAACGCATTTTCGCTTCGTTGATGCGGCAGGTTGCCTGGGCTAAACATGCTACGGCTTCCACTTCTCCCTGCTCGCTCAATAAACGGTAAAACTGACTGGAATAATAATCACCCGCCAACACTGTGAGTTGACGTATGCGCATTTGCTCTTCCGTTTGCGGCTTGTCCAGAGAGACCGTTTCGTGAATGTCCAAGGCCATCTGCAACAAAGCAGTCGCCGTACACAGCCGGCGAATCCGCGATATGGGCAGTTCATGCGACTTCAACATCATATAAAGTACCTGCACAAAAAAAGATGGCACATGAGGTCGGCCAAGACAGCGCTTGACAAACGGGTTTTCTGCATATTGAGCGACTTCTTCCACGATGAATTCCCATTCGGTATGTACGGACGTCATGTCGCGCCCCCCACCTACAGACAGATCAATGACACGTGATGCTTCTCGTCCAGTATACCATAATTTTGGCGAAGCGACACGAATCTCCTCTTCCTGAACGGTTTATCAGTATCGTTTCACCTCAAAAAAACGTTCCAGATATTGCAGGTACGACCGTCCGGACTCCTGATGCACCACGGGGCTCTCACGCAGATCCACCCGTGTTGCCCGTACCGTCATCAGCAGTTCTGGCGTGGCCGGAGATGCATTATATACCGTCAGACGCACCGATGCCACATTGTCCGTCTGCGTGAGTGTACGCTGAATCAAGAGATATATCTCCCGGTACCGCTCATTTGTCAAACGGGTGGTCGACAAATCCAGCGATAAATTGTTGCGCTCCCACTCCACGTGGTGAAGCCGCATCTCCATCGGTTGACGGGATAAAAAATCGACCAACGTTCCTTCCGTCAAATGAATCGGCTGTTCCACCTGAAATACGGGAAGCGAACCGCTACCACGCTTTGACATCACCGGCGCCAATGACAACAATACGGCCAGCATCACGGACAAAAACACCGACGCAAGCAACGCCCGGGCCAATCGCTTCATGGCCCTTCCCCCTTTCCCCGTCCTAAAGACCATTGTATCGGAACGGTGGGGAAATCATGCCTTCCTGTGTTCACTCATCCGTGTCGATCGTTCCATATCGCGTCAAAATCGTCGCCTTGCCGCGAACCTTGATTGCCGAAGTGTGTTCCGTAAATTGCGCGATCATCACTTCTCCTTTGTCCAGCTTTTCCGAGTGATGAAACCGTGTATCCTTGCCCCTTGTCAACCCGATTACATTGACCCCGTTTTCTCTCGCCTTGATCACGATATAATCGCTTGTAATCGGTTCCATCCCCATCGCCTCCTCTATTGATCAATCACACTATGCCTCATTCGCCGACGCCCTGTCAATGGAGAATCGAGAATAAAAGAAAAAGACCCTCCGACCGTTTACGGAGAGTCTGGTTTGGTCGGGCTAGCCGGATTTGAACCGACGACCTCTTGCGCCCCATGCAAGCGCGCTACCAAGCTGCGCCATAGCCCGACATCGTTCCAAGATATATCCTGACGCAGAAGCGACAGTTATAAATATATCTCGGAACTGTGTTTCTGTCAAGGGTTGTCGGGCAAATTTTTTTATCGAATCCCGATCAGACTCAGCGCCTCCGCACGGGCCGCAGCATTTTCGGCGAATATACCGCGAACGGCCGATGTGACGGTTTTGGAGCCTGGCTTTTTCACGCCCCGCATCGTCATGCACATGTGTTCGGCCTCCAACACGACAATCACTCCGTGAGGATCCAGTTTATCCATGATCGCATCTGCTACGGTAGCGGTAATGCGCTCCTGCAATTGCGGACGCCGCGCAACAGCCTCCACCGCCCGCGCCAATTTGCTGAGACCGGTCACACGTCCGCCACGGGGAATGTATCCGACATGTGCTTTTCCGTAAAAGGGAACCAAATGGTGTTCGCACATAGAGAAAAACGGAATATCCTTCACCAAAACCAACTCTTCATGCTCTTCGCTAAATATGACTGAAAAATATTCGCCAGGATCCTGATCCAATCCAGCAAACACTTCCTCATACATTCGAGCCACACGAGCCGGTGTATCCCTCAGACCTTCCCGATCCGGATCCTCTCCGATCGCCTCCAGGATCATCCGCACCGCGGTCTGAATCTTTTCGTGATCCACTCGCATATTTCATTTCGCCTCCACATAGTCTGTCCGTTTGACACTGATTCCTATCCCGACTGTCACTGGAGCAAATCATCAAAACGTCCTCGCCATTATACCATATAATAAAAAGGCCCGGGATACGGGCCTTGACGTTCATATGTACCCCCACAGGCCGTGACCTGTGATTAGTACTTTTCATTACTTGTTCACTTCGTCCTTAAGCGCTTTGCCCGGTTTGAAAGCCGGAACCTTGCTGGCCGGAATCGTGATTTCTTTTCCGGTTTGCGGGTTGCGCCCTTTGCGGGCAGCGCGTTCGCGTACTTCGAAGTTGCCAAACCCGATCAGTTGCACTTTCTCACCGTTTTTCAGCGCTTCGGTGATGGCTTCCAACACGGCTTCAACGGATTGGGTGGCATCTTTCTTCGTCATTTGGGTTTTTTCCGCCACTTTGGCGATCAATTCCGTTTTGTTCACAACCCTCACCTCCTCTCTCAAGACCCCCTTCGCTTCACCGCCTACCGCACCTTCCAATGCTGGAAAGTAGGCGATCCTAAGGCGGTCGTGAGGGACAAACCTATAGTAATACAGACAGTGGGGAGAATTCAAGGGGATTCGCGTGTATCTTTGCGAAAAACAAAGCAAAAAAAGCACTCCGAATGAGCGCTTTTTCAAAATGAATCCATTTTTATAAGATGATGGCGATCAGTCCGCCCGAACCTTCGTTGATGATCCGCTCCAATGTCTCTTGTAGTTTGTACCGGGCGTTTTCCGGCATCATCGACAATTTGGCTTGAATCCCTTCCCGCACGATCGAATTGAGCGATCGGCCGAAAATGTCCGATTCCCAAATTCTCAGGGGATCCTGCTCAAAGTCACGCATCAGGTAGTTGACCAGTTCTTCGCTTTGCCTTTCCGATCCGATGATCGGGGCAAACTCGGAATGCACGTTCACCTTGATCATATGAATGGACGGTGCTGTTGCCTTGAGCCGGACCCCGAACCGAGAACCCTGTTTGATCAGCTCCGGCTCATCCAACGTCATTTCGTCCAGCGTCGGCGCAGCTACCCCGTAACCGGTCGTCCGGACCATCTTCAGCGCTTCAGCTACCTTGTCATATTCCTTTTTGGCCCGCGTGAACTCCACCATCAACTCCAACAGGTGATCCTTGCCACGGATTTCGACCCCGACCACCTCGGTCAGGATTTGATCGTATAATTCATCGGGCGCGTACAGATCGATCTCAGCAATTCCTTGACCCATGTCCATACCGGAGAGAGCGGCCCGGTCGATGAAGTCGTACTCTGCAAATTGGTCCACCACAGCATCGACATCGCGCAGACGACGGATATCCTTCACCGTTTCACGGACAGAATTCTCAAATTCTTGGCGCAACCAGTGGTCCTCATCCAGCACCATCACCCAGCTCGGCAGGTTGACATTTACCTCATGAACCGGAAACTCGAAGAGCACTTCTTTCATCACTAGCAGAATCTCTTCTTCACCCATGTTGGCCACCGACAGCGCCATTACGGGAATGTCGTATTTCTCGCTCAGCTGCTGTCGGAGCGCCTGCGTTTGTTCCGAGTAGGGGCGGTTCGAATTGAGCACCATGATGAACGGCTTGCCGACTTCTTTCAGCTCTTCGACCACCCTCTCCTCCACTTCTTCATACGCATAGCGGGGGATGTCGGTAATGCTGCCGTCCGTCGTCACCACCACGCCCAACGTGGAATGCTCTTGGATCACCTTGCGCGTGCCGACTTCGGCCGCTTCCTGGAAAGGAACGGGATCGTCAAACCAAGGGGTGTTGATCATGCGTGGACCGTTTTCATCCTCATATCCCTTGGCCCCTTCGATCGCGTAGCCGACGCAGTCCACTAAACGGACATTGATGTCTAATCCTTCGCTGACATGAATGTTGACCGCCTGATTGGGCACGAACTTTGGCTCGATCGTCGTAATTGTCTTGCCCGCCCCGCTGTGCGGCAGCTCATCTGTCGCCCGTATGCGGTCGGATTCTTCGCTGATGTTAGGTATCACCACTTGCTCCATAAACCGTTTGATAAACGTCGACTTCCCGGTGCGCACCGCACCGACCACCCCGAGGTAAATATCCCCTCCCGTTCGTTCCGCAATATCTTTGAAGATATCGATTTTTTTCACGAGAACCCCTCCTTCAATGGTTCCGTTACCATGATCAACGGATTGTCGCCGGTGCGAAAAGGGCGCTCCCCTCCCCTCCGCTGTTCCCGTACGATTTTTGGACACTATAAATATATGAGGTCATTTTCCCTTTATGATATCGGTCAAAAAAAAAGAGCCGCTTTTTGCGGCTGAGATCGCTTACAAGTGGTTGAACTTCCATGATTTCGAGCGCGTGTCTGGTAAATCCGTGAGGGAGCTAATGCTTTCCAGGTGAGCGAAGACCCGAAAAGTTCAGAAATGAAATCGCGGGTAACTTCCTCTAAAGAGAAGCGTACTTTTGACCGCGTCATGCGCTCCGGATCGGGGCGGCCATGACTTTCTCCTTGAGGGCACAGCGATGCGGGAAAGCATTTGGACCATCATCACCAGACACGCTCTAGAGAGAGGGTCCGAGTTTCCCATTGTTGTGTGGAGCTTCAGACGGGAAATCGGAGCCCTCGGACATTGCCATCAACCTGAACCGTATTTTGCGGCTGTGATCACCAACGGAACGGCGTTTGGGGAGTACGGTCGTCGTCTTTATCTTGTAGTTTGGTGCGAAACCCAACCACTTTCACCGACGCTGACAGCCTTCCCAGCAGAAAAGCGGCCAACACCAATACCACGGTCAACGCATTTGTCTCCATCCGCCTCAGTCCTTTGCAATTAAAATCAGATCTGTTTGCTTTCACATGTATGAATACCGAGGGACAAATATGCTTACCGTGACCACCCCAGGCCATAACCAGGAACGTCTACATCGGAAAACGTTACCGCCTGATAGATTGGGTTAGACACACCTTAGCCAACGAATTTACCGGACACGCTCCAAGACCGGCTCCCCTTTTTCCAACCGCATCGGTGGTGTATGTGCCGGAAGGAACAACGACTGTTTTTCCAACCAGCCTACCATGTCGGTCCCTTCGGGGAGACGCTTTGTAGACCGCTGCAGGTATTGCATCACATCCATTCGGTAATCCACGTACAGCCGCCCTTTGTCGTCAATCAGCAATGGAAGCTGCAATTGGGGATGGTATGGACTGGGAATCATCACCGGGTCCGTCTTCAACACCCGGTAATCGATCGTATAGAATCCGTTGCCTACCGAGGAGGCGAATGGCCATTTCCCGTTTTTCTCATGATAAACCTGTATGGCTGGCTGAAACTCCCGCAGCTTCTCCGTCACCCGCAAATCATACAGACGGATCGCCAACTTCTTGTCCACCACCGTCAGCACATAAAGGAAATCTCCACCCTGCTCAAACGCACTGGGCGGAATTTGGCTGATATAGCCTTGCAGTTTGGAAAAATCGATGATGTATTTCCCATACAGAAATGGTTCTTGCGGTGCGCTTTCCTTGATGGGCAACCGATTCCCCTCGTTTTTTCGATATGCATCCACCGCCGCCTGCACCGTCGCCACATGCTGAGGTATATGTGCGACATCCTGACGCAGATTCTGCGGATACATGCACCCCGTCATCATGAACAGGAAGATGATTAATACACCGATCCACCCGATCTGCCGTTTCATCGTCCATCCTCCTCTTACAAAAACGAACGAAACCCGAACAAAATAGCCAACATGAAGGCCAAAAAGGCGAAAATTTTCCAGAACCCCTGCCAGATTCGCCTCCGGCTTAATCTGGACAGCGCGATCAAAAAATTGGCCAACACCAGCAGAAACAGCGCCATCATCACATCCACGATATGGTTCCCTCCTCGTTTCTCCTACAGTATAGCAAATCCACGGATGCCTACCAACGAAACGGGCGATTGTCCTTACTCTTCTCTGGTGCAAACGCATAGGATAGGGTGACAAAAGCCCGAGTGGAGGAAATTTCGTTGAAACCGACAAATACGCGTAACAAAAAAGCGAAACCGAGTCCCCATCGTCGCGCGCAAACCCGCAAGCCCCGACAATCCACGAACAAACCGGTTCAAGCCGAACCGCTCTCTTCACTCAATCTCGCCAGCATCATCTCCGGGTTTGCCAATGTCCGTTCGACTCTCCAGGACTTGAGTCAATCAATCCAGCGAATCGAACGCATCATGGACTCGGCGTATCAGATGTTTGAACTGGCTCAACACTTCATTGCCAACAGACGTGGGCCACGCCGCCCCCTGTTTCCCTTCGGCCCGCCCAGTGGCTTCCGAAACCGTCCACCGTCTCTGCCGTTTTTTGGCGGCAACCCTGGCAACCCCGGCAACCCCGGCAACCCCGGCAACCCCGATAGCCCCGGTCCTCCTTCGCCTTTGGGATCATTGGGCAATCTCGATATGAGTCAACTGTGGAACCTGCTGCAATCCCCTCTATTGCAAGCCTTTCTGAGATCGTTTGCCAGAGTGAGCGAATTGCCCGAACACAAAGACAAACAACAGCAAAAACAGGGGTAACGCCAGTTGCGTTACCCCTTTTATCTGCCCATTACCGCTTCAGCAAACTGAGTCTGGTCCCTAACCCGAATTCTAAGAGCTGATATTGATCGGTAATGGTGCTGTACTTACAGGATATGACGTTCTCCACAGAACTGGCACCCAACAATCGCCCAATCCTACCAGCCTTGGACAATTTCCTCCATCTCGTTGGTCCTGCCGCGGCACATCAGATCTTCCACTGCTTGGCGCGGATCTTTCCGGTCGAACAGCACCGCGTGCAATTCGTTGGTGATGGGCATCTCCACCTGATATTGCCGAGCCAAACGGTAAGCGGCTCGGGTCGTTTTCACACCCTCGACCACCATCCCCATACGTTCGAGTACCTCATCCAAGCTCATACCCTGGCTGAGCATGTGCCCCGCGCGCCAGTTGCGGCTGTGACGACTGGTGCACGTGACCACCAGGTCCCCCACACCGGCCAGTCCGGCAAATGTAATCGGACGGGCTCCCATCGCCATGCCCAATCGGGTTATCTCCGCCAATCCGCGTGTGACCAAGGCGGCTTTCGCATTGTCTCCGAAGCCCAGTCCGTCGGATAAACCCGCACCCAATGCGATGATGTTTTTGAGTGATCCTCCGATCTCCACTCCCACCATATCGGGATTGGTGTAGACGCGGAAATACGGATTGATCAGGTAGGACTGCGCCATCTCTGCCGTTTGTTGCCACTCGGATGAAACCACTACAGTCGTGGGTGATTTTTTCGCCACTTCTTCCGCATGGCTCGGTCCCGACAATACCGCGATTTTCTCCCGAAGCGCGTTCGGCAGTTCCTCCTTCAACACTTCCGACATCCGTTTAAGTGAATCCAGCTCAAATCCTTTCGACGCATGGACAATCAATGCGTCCTTCCGCACATGGGATGCCGCTGCACGCGCAACTTGACGCATCGACTGCGACGGAACCACGAAAAGCACCAACTCCCGGTCACGTATCGCTTCTTCTATCGATGTCGTGGCACGGATTGACCGGGGCAAATGGACATCGGGTATGTATCGGGAATTGCGGTGATGCTCATTGATTTCCCGCACCGTAGATTCCCGTCGGGCCCACATGATCACTTCAAAACCATTGTCCACCAATACCGTCGCCAGGACAGTTCCCCAACTGCCCGCTCCCAGCACGGCGGCCATTTTCTTCCGCATGGACTTCCCTCCATCCGATCATTCCTATTGTCGGTCCTTCGATCCCAACCGGCGTTCGGTTCCATTCAGCAACGCGCGAATGTTGCGGGAATGACGGATGATGGCCAGCAGTGCGATCACCAGACTCACCGTAAAATAAGGAGAAGGATATCCGATCCAGCCAATCATGATCGGCAAACCGACAACGAAGATCAAGGAGCCGAGCGAAACGTAACGTGTCAAGGCGATGGAGGCGATTGCGAAAATCCCGGAAATCAGTGCTGCTTGAAAAGTCAGAACCGCCATCACCCCGATGGTGGTCGCAATGCCCTTTCCTCCGCGAAAACCAAGGAATATTGGCCAATTATGTCCTACAATCGCCGCCAAGCCAGACAAGATCATGGCAGCATGGGAGCCGTCTAACCAGTATCCCAATCCGACAGCCAACATTCCCTTAACGCCGTCCAGTAGAAAAACCAAGGCGGCCGGCCCTTTCCCCACAACGCGCAAAGTATTGGTGGCTCCCGCATTACCGCTGCCATATTGCCGGATATCGATCCCCTTGGCCAACCGTACGATTACATAGCTGAAACTGATGGAACCGATGAGATAAGACAACAATACTGCTAGGCCAATCATGATCGTCTCCCCTCAAACCTCGAGTTTCGTCTCGTTTCTATTCGTTTCGTTTACGCAACAACAATCGTATGGGCGTTCCGTGGAAACCGAACGCTTCGCGCAAACGATTTTCCAGATACCGTTGATAGCTGAAATGAGCGAGCTCGGGATCATTGACAAACAACACGATTGTCGGCGGTTTCACGGAAACTTGGGTGCCGTACAAAATCCGCAGACGTCTCCCTTTGTCCGACGGCGGTGGTGTCGTCAGTACCGCATCGGTCAACACTTCATTTAGCACCGAAGTGGACACGCGCATCGCATGTTGTTCGGCTACCTCATTCACCATCGGCAAAATCGTGTGCACCCGCCGCTTTGTTTTGGCGGATACAAACAGACTGGGCGCATAATCCATGAAGTGGAACTCGTCCCGAATCTCCCGGCGAAAACGGTCCATCGTCTTGTCATCTTTTTCGACCGCGTCCCACTTATTCACCACAAAAATGGACGCCCGCCCCGCCTCATGCGCATAACCGGCAATCCGCTTGTCCTGCTCAGCAATTCCGCGCTCCCCGTCCAACACCACCAGGACAACATCGGAGCGTTCGATTGCTTTGAGCGCGCGTAAAACGCTATACTTCTCGGTGGTTTCGTACACCCGTCCTTTTTTGCGCATACCGGCTGTATCGATCAGCACATACTTTTGTCCGTCCCGCTCAAATGGCGTGTCGATCGCGTCCCGGGTTGTACCTGCCACCGGGCTGACAATCACCCGTTCTTCCCCCAAGATCGCATTGACCAACGACGATTTGCCGACGTTGGGTCGGCCGATCAAACAGACACGGATCGTATCTTCGTCGTACACTTCCTCTTCCAGATTGGGGAACAACTCGACGATGCGGTCCAGCAAATCCCCCGTCCCCGTACCATGCAGGGCAGAGATTGGAAACACATCTCCAAAACCCATTTGGTAAAAATCATAGATCACTTCCCGATGGTTGGGATGATCCACCTTGTTCACTCCAACGACCACCGGTTTGTTGGAACGATGAAGCAGACGCGCCACTTCCTCGTCGGTTGCGGTCATCCCTGCCTGACCGTCGACGAGAAACAGAATGACGTGCGCCTCTTCGATCGCTAACTCGGCCTGGTGTCGGATATGCTCCAACATCTCGTCATCGCCGCCAAACTCCAATCCACCGGTGTCAATTAGATGGAAGGAGCGCCCGTTCCATTCTCCGCGGCAATAGATCCGATCTCGGGTGATCCCTGGTTTATCTTCCACGATCGCGATTCTTTCCCCTGCTATCCGGTTAAAAATGGTCGATTTTCCCACATTGGGCCGACCCACAATCGCTACTACTGGCAAACTCATCTGCTACCTCTCCTCAAATCGTACAAATCCGAACCTGACAGTCAGACATACCTTATCTTATCCGTAATAACACGATTAATCAACCAGAAAAGCGGCCTGAACCGCTTTCTCCAACTATGTGGGATGTATTCCGGTCCGGGATACCATGCGTGGAAACCCGTCCAACTCCGTTTACTCAGATCGCGAATAACTGGACACACCCCTGTCAAATCCCGACTTCTCCCGCTCCATGTAACTGCTGTTTAACCTGTTTCACCAAAGAGACCAACATCGGGTAACTGCGTGTGACACCCCAAGCAGCGATTGGCCGGCCGATGAAACGGAGGCCATAACGCCTTGACAATGCTCCTCCCACTTTAGTCATAAATGTGATACAATTCAACGCGCCCACAAAGTGAAAGGACTCGGGTTCGGCCCCCGCCAACGCCAACATGGACTTGATCGTTTGAAGCGCTTCCGCGGACTGGCCACCCAAGCCCAATGTATATACGCAAAACCCTTTTTCGTCCTTTCCTTTGTAGAAAAGAGACCCGAGATATCGGTCGTCGGATCGGTCGAAATCGGGTAATGTCATAATCTCGCGCACGCCGGGAACCCGTGAATCCGGCAGTTTCCCCAAATGAATCGCGGCGGCGATAACGGAAGAATGTGCACTGCCGTAACAATGATAGATGATGTTCACCGTTTCAGCTCCTTTGCCACTTGCGGGAACAGGCGCGGTAATTGCTTTTCTAGTTCATCCCATGATTGCACCTTTGGACTGCGGGATGTTAAAAGGATCATTTCCCAGTCAAGCGGAGAAGCCCCGACCAGCGGCAGGAAATGATGGATGGCCATCTCCACAATCTTTCCGTTTTTCCTGACACCACCGAAAAACAACGAATGACCATCCTCACTCGAACCTCCCGGCCACAACCGGCCCACTTGAGCCCAATCCATTCCAGTTTTTCGTCCCCATGTCACGACGTCTGCCGAAACCCAATCTATCTGCCAGCGATGGTTTTCCCCATAAGCCGCCACCAGCGCAGCGGCTCCGTCATCCTCACTGAGATATATTCTCCTCTTCATGAATGCCTCACGACGATGATAGTCTCCGGCTCTAATTCATGTACCATACCGTCCAATATTTGACCCAGAGTCGCACCCAGCTTCTGCACCTCTTCTATTGATTGCGCCAAAAATACGGGAACCGCGCCATTGCCTACACGGTCAGGTTTACAGGAAACAACGGCCAATATGGATTGTGCAATGGTGATATCGATCATGACCATCCCCGCCTGTCTGACGAATTGATGTGATGGAGGGTCTCCGTCGGCATACGGACAGCACTTTCCAGCACCGGTACACGACCCACGGCGTCGATGATTTTATGCTCATCCTTTTCTTGCGGCAGCACCAGAATTCCCAATCGACCGTCCTCCAACTTCCTTTTGGCGATCGGCACCAGCCCAGCCTCCCCGGTATCTCGGTAAACCCCCAGCGTGGCCGAAACATCGTGTAAAATGGCCTGACGTTGTCCCATATTGGCCAATGTAATCACACTATCAGCACTCAACGGCTGAACCACCACACCCACTCCGTGTTGACCAATCCGCTCCCGGTCCTTTTTCAGCCCCACGTTCATCAAATGAATGTCATCCACAAACAAGTTAGCCCCCTCCCAACGAAGGGTTCCGAGACGGATTTCGGCAATTTCCCGTAGGAATCTCCCGGTTCGCAAGCGAGATGCTACAAAGATCATGACCAATCCCGCGATCACACCACCGTACCAGTGATGAATGATCACCACAGCAAGGGATGTGATAAACGACGAAAAAATAACCAGATAGTTTCGCCCCTCAAATACCATGGCGATTCCCTCGATATAGGAAGCGCCGCGCGGCACCAGTTCCATATGATCCAATTTGGACATCGTTTCCCGTTCCATGTTGCGCACTTCGCGAAATTGTTGTGCTGCCAGGGCCAAAAACGTGATCGCCGTATAGTTGCGGTCCAACAATGCGGGAACAGCGACAGCACCCATGCCAGCTGCGATCAGCCCCAACGACAAATGGATTACGTGCCCGTGCGGATATGTGGGGTACTGCCGATAATCCGTCCGCAACAAGAGCATCCGTGTCGCAAAACCGGCCAACACTCCGATGATCACCGCCCATGTGTATAGATCCAAGTGCATTAGGTGCATCAGCCCTTTTATCATTCGATCCAAACCTCCCCATCCTGATCAACGCGTTGTTCGAAACAGCCGCACACGAACCCAATCAACCGCTGCTTTCCCACACACATGCACGATCAACCATCCCGTCAAAAAGATCACCACCGTATCCATCCATGCCCCGTCCCCGATATGAAGCGGCCGAAACATCTGCCGATGAAGCGTCAACCATATTCCATCTGCGATCAACAGCCCACCCAGAACAGCGACTGTTCGATCAATCCAGTATTTATGCCCCGTCCACAGAAGTAACCATAGCAAGCCCAACATGCCCCCATGAACCCAGATGCCCGTAAATGCCGGACGTGTCCAGGACCATTCCCTGATCAGGAAGAAAACCACAGCGGTCATTGCCATACTTACCAACAACTTTCCCCATTCGTGACGGTCGCTTTTGGTCAACAACACCAAAAACCCCGACGCCAACCACAACCAAGACAATTGAATATGCACGTCCGGCGTGATTTGCACTTCCAACGGAAATACCAATCCCCATGACAATAACCATCTTTGGAATCGTTTTGCATCTTCCACATGGAATGCTTGATGGATCTGCGGCAACCAACCGGTGACTGATAAAATCCATACGGTCCAGACGCAAAGTTGCGCCGGAATACCCGGTGCCAATGTCAAAACGCTCCTTTGAATGAAAAATGATTCCATCTCACCGTATCATGTAGTATGCGCCTTGATCTGTTTTTTAGCATGAAAAAACCGGCGAACTGAAAAGCTCGCCGGTTTTCGGCATATGGCCGGAAAACTTATTTCAAACGACGGAGTTGGTCACCGAACACATCGCCCAACGTGACATTCAATCCGCCATTATTGTTGTTGCGATCAATGTTTTGCAATTCTTTGCGCGCTTCTTCCTGTTCGGCATCCTTGATGCTGAGGCTGATCCGTTTTTGTTCCGGCATCATATCCAGCACCTTGACGCGCACTTCTTGCCCTTCTTCCAATACCTCCGCCGGTGTGGCAATATGCTTGCGGGAAATTTGCGAGATGTGAACCAATCCTTCCACGCCCGGATACACCTCGACAAAGGCGCCAAAGGAAACCAGACGTTTCACGGTTCCGGTAACCACATCGCCGGCTTTGATCTCATCCCCTACTTTTTCCCACGGACCCGGTTGCGTCTCTTTGATGCTCAAGCTGATCCGCTCGTTGTCGCGATCCACTTTGAGCACTTTCACCTGTACTTTGTCACCTTCGGCCAACACATCGGACGGATGTTCCACCCGGTTCCAAGCCAACTCGGACACATGAACCAGGCCATCCACGCCCCCGATATCCACGAACGCGCCGAAGTCAGTAATCCGTTGAACCGTCCCCTCGATCACTTGGCCTTCCTGCAAGCTTTCAAGGGTGGCCCGTTTCTTCTTCTCGGCTTCCTCTTCCAAAACCGCTTTATGGGATAGGATCAACTTGTTTTTGGAAGGATCGATTTCGATGACTTTCAGCGGCAAGGTGCGTCCTTTGTATTCGGAGAAATCTTCCACAAAGTGACGCTCCACCAAGGAGGCCGGGATAAAGCCGCGAACGCCGACGTCTACGACCAGACCGCCTTTGACGATATCAGCCACGGTCGCTTCCAGCGTTTCACCGGATTCAAAATTTCGTTGCAGTTCTGCCCAAGCACGTTCGGCATCCACCGCACGTTTGGACAGGATCAATTTATCTTCCTCGTCGTTGACGCGCAGCACTTTGACCTCCACTTCCTGTCCTTCCTGCAAAACGTCGGACACTCGATCCACATGGAGGCTGGACAACTCGGAAATCGGGATCACACCGTCAAATTTGTATCCGACGTCCACCAATGCCTGGTTGTCCTCCACCTTGGTCACTTTGCCCTTGACCACATCCCCACGCTTCAACGGAGCCACTTCTGCCATCTCGGATTTCATTTCTTCCACCATGACGACACAACCTCCTCATTTCCCTGCAAGCTGATCAGTCAATCTATCCTCTCCAAAAAATAGAGAGCGAATGAAAACGAACGACCCGCCCGCCAGCTGACACTCCGACGAGCTGATCCCGATGACAGGGATCGTTTTACGTGATGGCTGTTCCTTCCCCATCACAACCCCTTACGATCCGGCATTTGCACGAAACAAACGGGTGATTCCCACTAATTCGCAAGAATGGGGAAATGCCCACTCCTGGATTTTTTCAAGAAGAAATATGCTTTCTCCTTTTCAGAATGCCCAAGAACAACGGTAACAATATGACCAGTCCGCCGATCATCCCGACGGCTGCACCTAGTTTCCCCAATCGCCAAGCCACAGAGAGCAGTAAGAAACCGACCAAAACAAGGAGTATCATTCGTGAAAGCTGTTTAGCGACCATCAGCGGTGGCTGCCGCAAACGGAGCGACAATAGGAGCCATACAACCAGGACAGCCCCAATCATCACCTTCATCGTCCGCTACCTTCCTCAATCAAACGGCGGATTTCCTGCATGATCCGTTTGGTCGCTTCCTTGGTCGTCTCTGTGCTTACCTTGGTCTCCAACCATGGTGTCAGATCAACGGGGGGACCGAAACGAACGCGGATGGGACGAAACAATCGGTAAGGGCCGATGATGGCTGCCGGTACGACGGTCGCATTGCTTTTCAACGCGAGGAATGCCGCACCAGGTCGGCCTTCTCCCAACTCCCCGGTTTTCGATCGCGTCCCTTCTGGAAAAATGACCAAAACCCGATTCTGTTCCAACAGTGCCAGGGCATGCTTGATCGCGCGTTTATCGGATGCTCCCCGTTTGACGGGAAACGCTCCCAAAGCTTGAATCAACTGTCTGAGCAGCGGTACGCGAAACAACTCCTCTTTGGCCATGAAATGCACCTTGCGCTGAAGTGCTGAACCAACCAATGGAGGGTCCAGATTTCCAATATGATTGCAACAGACGATAACCGGGCCGTCAGCAGGGATGTGATGCGCCCCATCAACTTTCCAACGGTACACCAAGGCGAAAAAACATCGGCATACCCAACGCGCAAAAGGATATAACATCTTACTCTCCACCGCCCACTTTGGTTCGACAGAGTTCCAAGATTCGTTCCACCACATCGTTGATGGAATGGGACGTGGTGTCGATTTCCACTGCGTCATCCGCTTTGCGCAAAGGGGCGTGTTCGCGAGTGGTGTCCGCTTCGTCCCGTCGTCGAATCGCCTCTTTCAATTCCTCCAAATCCGCGGAAAAACCGCGACGCATCATTTCCAAATGACGCCGACGGGCACGCTCCTCGATGGAAGCGGTCAAAAACACTTTCACATCTGCATCGGGCAACACATAGGTGCCAATGTCCCGGCCATCCATGACGACACCGGTCGTTTGTGCAATCGCCCGTTGTTTCTCCACCAATGCCTCCCGGACACCGGGGATTCGGGCCACTGCCGACACCCGAGCTGTCACCTCGGGGGAGCGGATCTCTTCGGTTACACGGACACCATCCACCCAAATGTCTGTCGGATGAATATCGATTTTGGCCTGCTGCGCCAAACGCGTCACAGCCACTTCATCCGACGGATCCACCTGCTCTCGCAGGACTTTCCAAGTGATCGCCCGATACATGGCACCAGTATCGACGTACGTGAGTCCCAGCCGTTCCGCCACTTTTCGGGCGACCGTACTCTTCCCGGCACCTGCCGGGCCGTCGATCGCGACTGAAAAAGACTTCATGCACATGATTCCTCCCGTGACTTGCTCCACACGGTTAAAGTAACAGAGGCACTTCCTTTTGTCGCTGTGGGCTTCTCGCTTCATCTGGCGTGGCGATCCACATCCATCCACGATGGCTTCGTCCAAGCCTGGATAAGCGGGATGAAATGAAAACGAGCAGGTCGAGCCTGCTCGATTGTGGATAACTTTATTCGATTCAACTCGATTTCAAGTGATCCCCTATCGAAAAACTCCGACCGTGAGACAGACAGCGATTTCGCAATCCGCTATGTATTCCATTGTAGTCAACTCTGATTTTAGGTTACCACAAAACCCTGTCCCGCGCAATGACCTTCTCCATTTTTTTCTGTCATTTCCCATGAGGGAGCAATATCTTCGTCCTGTCAATTGGAGAGCAAAGGATAGGGACCGTATCCCCGGAGAATTCCTCGGATCAACGGCCCCATTTAAAATTTCGCGTACAACCGAGACATTCTGTTTTAACTCACTCTACCCGCATCCTACAAAGGCAGACATCCACCGCGAGCCACTCCAGCTGTCATCACAACTTGCTCGTATCCGCCTTTTTCACCTTATCCACGAATTCTTCCCGTCCGTTGTCCGCATTGATGAAAATGCGGTACTGGTCGTCTCCCAACCATCCGACAAACTCATAGCACAGGACGGGATTGCCGTCTTCACCGTAGATGACCGCCAGATTACTCTTCTCCAAATTAAGCCGGGGGTTGACCGCCTTTTCCGCCTGCTTCGCAGACAGACGAGGACGGTGAAGTTGTTTCATCACAGGATGATTGAATACATAATCATTGGCCTGCAGCGCCATGATCTCTCCATTGTCCAACGCTACCTTCACCGTGACGGATTCCGGGTAGATTAACGCTCCCCGTTCTTGATGGACATACGTAAAGGTGGCCGTCTGTTGCGAGGAATCATACGAAATGGCCCGCATCGTCGGATAGCCCAGCCGGTTTAAAAACCGCGCTGCTCGATTCTGTGCTTCCCCGATTGACAACCGTTGCCGCTCCACCGGTCTGTCGAACATCAACCACACCAAATATCCACCTTTTTTGGTGAAGTCCGCATATACCATGTAACCGTCCTCCCGCTTCAAACGGGCGGAGTACGTTTGAAAATCCCCTTTGCGGTTTTCAGTCACCACAATTCCCCTCGTGGTCGGCCGACCCAATACAAACGCCAGCTTGTTTTTCACTTCCTGCACCGTTGCCGGTTTTCCGGAAAGCCGCACATATTGTTGTTTTTCCCTGGCTTCCTGGTTGTTGATGGTGGGACCCCAATCCACTTCAGAATAACCCTCCATCGTTTTGTCCACTTTGCGGAAACCGTCAATGATGGTCGTGTCCATCTTCTTCCCTTCCGTGGCCAGCGCCAGTTCCACGTCCATCCAACGTAAATTGCGCGACAACACTTGGGACTGCACTTTTTGCAAATCCGTCTGCACCTGACTGGCTCGTTCATACAATGCCCTAAGGGTTCCCCACTCTTTATCCGTCAACGGCTCTTTTTCAAGATCTCTCAATCCGATGTGAAAAGTGAAATTGCCCACCTTGGACAAAAAATCTTCTGTCTTGTTAAATGGCATCAAGGTCAGAGGCAGTTGTGCAAGATCGCTCTGTGCGGCATAAGTGAGCCGCCAGACATTGGTTAAGCGGTTGACCATGGACGGTCGCGTGTGCAGAACCAACGTTTTGCCCAATTCATCCTGCAATTGATCCATGTGGAAGTTAAGCTCGTGAAACGCCCGCTGATACTGGTTTTCCGCTTTGATGAGTACCGAATTCTTATCCTGATTCTCTTGATAACCCCACACCACCGTACCGATCAGCGCGATCACGGCAATGGGAAACAATATCGCGGCTATGCGTCTGTACACGTCATGATTCCTCCCTCTTCAACGGCAGAAAATATGTTTGCCGATCCGTTTGACCTGCGGACGATTCCAGATCCATCCGGATGTGGCTGTAGCCGGATTGAAATAGTACAAACATCCTGGCACGGGATCCCAACCGTTGATCGCGTCCATCGCCGCTTTTTTGGCGGTGGCGTTGGGCGTCAACCAAATTTGACCGTCCGATACCGCTGTAAACGCTCCTGGTTCAAAGATGACACCCGGGATACTGTTAGGAAACCTGGGTGACGCCACTCGATTCAGAATGACGGCGCCGATGGCGACCTGACCGATATACGGCTCTCCTCTTGCTTCTCCGTAAATGGCATTGGCGAGTAACTGGATATCGTTCGCAGAATACTTTCCGCTGTATTTGCCTACACGGGCGGCGGAAGTGTCAAGTGAACCGGTGAGACAGAAAACGAGGGTGAAACAACTGACCAAGAGTAAAACGCGCACCGGAAACTTCCGCTTCATGATTTCCCCCTCCATACCGACTGAAATTGCCTTTGGAGGTAGTCTGAACCTATGATTCCCCCTTTATGCAACAAAAAAAGCCGGTTAAAACCGGCTGTAACTGGCTGACAGTGACTTACGAGACACTGTCTCTCGGACACGTTCAAGCGAGCAGTCACTTTGTCAGCATCGTTCGGTGTGGATATCAAAATCAGTTTGATTATCGCACAAACATTGCTTAAAACCCGTTTCGATTTGACCCTTTCGCATGCGACCTTTGAGTACGAAACGCTCTCCACAGCGCTTGCAACGAATCCGTACCCAGTATTTGTCTTTGCTCATATTCCGTTCACCCTGCTCCGTTGCCGTGTATCATCATTATTACCCAAATCCATAACCTACGATACAGATACTTTACCCGATATGTGTTCGGCAATTTTTGCCCCATGGAAGCGTCCGTTTTCGATGAAGATCTTGTTGGCGTCATGTCCGGCAGCGATTACCCCCGCGATATAAAGTCCCTGTACGTTGGTCTCCATCGTGTCGGGATTATGGGTCGGTTCTCCCGTTTCCGGATCAAACGTCACACCCAATCTTTCCATCAGGGAACGGTCTGGTCGGTATCCGGTCATCGCAAATACCACGTCGTTGGCAATTTCCAATCGCCGCCCCTCCTGTTCAAGAACGACAGAATCCGGTTTGATTTCACGAATTTCGCTGTTCCAATACATATTGATCCATCCTTTGCGGATCGCACTTTCGATTACCGGCTTCAGCCACGCTTTAACACTATCGGTAAACGCCGAGCGGCGATAGGACATCGTCACCTTGGCCCCGACTCGATGGAGCTCCAACGCGGCGATAACCGCCGAGTTTTTCCCTCCAACTACCAGCACTTCCAATCCGGAAAACGGATGTCCCTCTTCAAAATAATGGTGCACTTTGGGCAGATCTTCTCCGGGTACGCCCATCAGATTAGGGTTGTCGTAATAACCGGTAGCAACGACGACGTGACGTGTTCGATATCGGAGCGATCGGCCATTTTTCTCCGTCTGCACATCAAAAATGCCGTCGTTGCCTTTTTCCACGCGCACCACTTTTTCGTACGTATGGATGCGTAAATCAAATTTCTCCGCTACCGTGCGATAATAGACCAACGCCTCGTGACGGGTCGGCTTTTCACGTGCAGTCACGAACGGCACATCCCCGATCTCCAGCAATTCCGGGGTACTGAAAAACGTCATATGTGTAGGAAAATGATAAATCGAATTGACCAAGCATCCTTTTTCGATCACCAACGGGGAAAGTCCCCGGTTTTTCGCTTCCACCGCAACAGACAATCCGCATGGTCCCGCTCCGATGATGATCATGTCTTCCATTGTTTCACCACCCCTTGATGATGAAAACACCCTGAGCCAGGGTGTTTTCTGTTCAGTGATTCTTTATTATTTTATTATACCCAACCGCGGAAACGGGAAGCTTCGGCCATTTTTCGAACACCCACCATATATGCGGCAAGGCGCATGTCCACGTTGCGGGATTGCGCTGTATGGTAGACGTTTTCAAACGCTTTGACCATGATTTCTTCCAGTTTCCGCTCCACTTCTTCCTCGGACCAATAATAGCCCTGATTGTTCTGTACCCATTCGAAATACGAAACCGTCACACCGCCAGCACTGGCCAACACGTCAGGTACGAGCAAAATTCCCCGCTCATGCAGGATACGCGTCGCTTCCAAGGTGGTCGGTCCGTTGGCCGCTTCAACGACAATATCGGCACGGATACGATGCGCATTGGATGCGGTGATTTGGTTTTCCACCGCTGCCGGTACCAAGATGTCACAGTCCAACTCCAGCAATTCCTGGTTGGTGATTGTATCTTTGAACAGCTTGGTTACCGTGCCGAACGAGTCCCGACGATCGAGGAGATAATCGATATCCAAACCGTTTTCATCATACAACCCGCCGTAGGCATCAGAAATACCGATAATCTTAGCCCCGGCATCACTCATAAACTTCGCGAGGAAGCTACCAGCATTGCCGAATCCTTGGATCACGACCCTGGCGTTTTTGAGGTCCAGGTTGCGCCTCTTGGCCGCTTCACGAATCATGATCGTCACGCCTTTGGCCGTCGCTGTCTCCCTGCCTCGAGATCCACCCAGCACGAGCGGTTTGCCGGTAATGAATCCTGGGGAGTCAAATTCACGGATTCGGCTGTATTCATCCATCATCCACGCCATGATCTGCGAGTTGGTAAACACATCCGGCGCGGGAATATCTTTTGTCGGACCTACAATTTGGCTGATCGCCCGCACATAGCCGCGTGAAAGCCGTTCCAATTCACGGAAGGACATCTGCCGCGGATCGCAGACTATACCACCTTTCCCACCACCATACGGCAGATCGACAATCCCTGCTTTCAGACTCATCCAAATCGAAAGCGCTTTCACTTCATTTTCCGTTACATCCGGGTGAAAGCGCACACCTCCCTTGGTTGGACCGACCGCGTCGTTGTGCTGTGCGCGATAGCCGGTAAACACCTTGACGGAACCATCGTCCATCCGTACCGGAATCCGGACCGTCAACACGCGCAAGGGCTCCTTCAACAGTTCGTAAACATGCTCCGGATAACCCAACTTTTCCAGCGCCTGTTTGATCACGATCTGCGTGGATGCGAGTACGTCGAGGTTTTCTTTCGATTCCACAGATTCGTTGGTCCTTTCAGACTGTTGTCCCATCCCTAACCACCTCAAAAAAAAAGTTCCCATCAGTCCAATGCTCAGTATACACTATTTTTCAATAAAACATGGGCGTCCTTACACAGTATACAACACATCCCACATGGAAGGAACACCATTTGTCTTGACGAATCCATGAAAGGAGTCAAAATCGATTTTAGGGAACGCTTACTGGAAACAGGGGAAAATCGTAGAAGAAAGGATCAAACTTCATGAAGCGAACAGCTTTACTTCTATTTGCCCATCCCGATGACGAAACATTTACATGTGGCGGTACGATCGCTAAATATGCCAAAGACCCTGGTGTGCAAATCGTGCTATATTGTGCCACGAGAGGCGAAGCTGGCAAGGTGGGAGATCCTCCCTTATGCCGTCCCGAAGAGCTAGGGGATGTGCGCGAAATCGAATTGGCACGCGCAGCGGAAATTCTCGGCATCGATACAGTCATCCAACGGAATTTCGGCGACGGGAAGCTGTCTCACTTACCTGGGGAAGTGTTGGTCAAGGATATTTTGCAGGTAGTGGAGAAAGTCCGCCCTGACGTCATCGTCACTTTCCCGCCTGAAGGCATCTCGGGCCATGCCGACCACCGCGCATTGCACCAAGCTGTCGTGCAAGCCTGTGATCATGTGAAAAACCGCCTGAATTTCAAATTGTACTATGTGGTCATCCCCCAATCAGCAGTACATGAAGGGGGACCCATTTACACCACACCTGACGATGAAATCACCACATCGATCGATGTGACGGCCAACCGACAGGCGATAATGGAAGCATTGCGCCAACACCGTACCCAGCACTTATCCATCGAACGCGTGTTTCCAGGCGTGTTGGCCGGAGACTGGCAACGACTGCGCACGACGGAATATTATCAACTGGCAATGCAAAACGGTCGTTGGCTGTTACGACCGGATTGGAAGGAAACAGGTTGGTGGTGAAAAGTGCAGGAGCCGACTCCCTATATAAAAGGGGAGTCGGCTCCTTTTGTGTATGAACATCAAACATACGCACCTGACCGATGCGTACGCCTATTAACCAAAATAGCGGATCAATTGCTCGATCGCATGTTGCGTCATCACCGGTTTTCCGTATTCAGCCAACATATGTTCGGTCACCGTGGAAGGTTCTCCGAATTCGGTCAGAATGGCGATGACGGCTTGCAAATTATCCGTTTGGATTTCTTCGTCAAATACGAGGAAGTATTGATTCTGGTAAGCATACACTTTGCCGCCCTCGCGGATCAAAGACTGCAAGCGGATCGCCGCCTGAATGAGGTCTTCGAAATCGGAAAAGCGGAAAATGATCTGCTCACTTTCCTCCAGCGTTACTTCTAACTCATACATGTCGTCCACATCGAGATCGTCATCGGTCTCAGGGGTACGACCGCGGGTGACGACAACCACCATCCCCTGCGTCGGAAGGGCAAACACTTCTACCGCCACAGGCCCCGCAATCTCGAACCCCAGCTCCTGATACGCCTGTTCCATCATGTCGTTGAACAGTTCGTGCACCTTGGGGATATCTCGCCACATGTCCTCCTTGTTGATCCCACGATCTAGTAGATCGTCCATGGATAAGTAGAAGCGGACCTTGTCACGCCCTAAACGCTCGACGCGCATGGGTTTACCCTCCCTCGCTGGAGACCTGCTCTATACAGCGTATGAGGGTGAATACCGTTTCGTTACGCAATCAGGTCTCCATTTTTCTCTCTTTAATTCCATAATACATCATATGTACGGGAAATGCACCCAAACATCCTCCTGTTGCATATAAAAAAAGAACCCCTTGGACGGGTTTTGGTCGAATCCGCATTTCAATGATATGGAGGGGGCACCCGGAATCGAACCGGGGATAAGGGATTTGCAGTCCCGTGCCTTACCACTTGGCTATGCCCCCATGTTTTGGCAGGGGCGGTAGGAATCGAACCCACACTAGAGGTTTTGGAGACCTCCGTTCTACCATTAAACTACGCCCCTGCGTGATGGTAGCGGCGGAGGGCCTCGAACCCCCGACCTCACGGGTATGAACCGTACGCTCTAGCCAACTGAGCTACGCCGCCACACATGGCGGAGAGAGCGGGATTCGAACCCGCGCGGGGTCATTCGACCCCCTAACGGTTTAGCAAACCGTCCCCTTCGACCACTTGGGTATCTCTCCGCTTCAAACGATGTGACAATTTTTATCTTAGTATGATTGTCACACTGTGTCAAGGGGGATTTGGGGAGGTATCGGAGAGCCCTTTCGCCGCGTCCTGTGTAGAGGTAGCCGTATATTTCCCCCACCCGAGCGCTCGCCACTTTCGATAGAGGAGCCACCCTTCCCGCCCCCCGAACAGCACCAATACCGTTACGGCGTATTCACCCAGTTGCGAGATCCCGTACCATCCCAATCCAACCCCGGCCGCACAGCGAATCAACTCACGCCGGCGGAGGGGGTGACTCCATGAAAAAGGCAATTCCCACATTCGGACAAAAGAACGAATGCCCAATCGAGCCACCATAAACGAACAAGGCAGAAAACTGGCCATAAAAACCCAATACGGCCAAGATAAATATCGTCGCCATCCCTGCCAATCATCCGGAAACAACCATACCGTTACCCACCACCACCCGGCTATAGCGCCCAACTCCAGCCATCCCCGCGAGCGCATCCGTTTCCCCCTCTCCGTCTTTTTCCATGTATATCGCAAATGGGTTTGCGGAATAACACTTCATTGAAGCCCTTCCGAATCTAAATGGATTCGAATGCCGGTGATACAATCGATGACAAAATGAGCGATAATTGCGGGAACCAATGATCCGCTCCATTCGACCAGCACGCCAAAGCCCAGACTGACTGCAAACACCAACAGCAACAGGGGAATTCGCTTCCAATAACGAAAATGTACCAGCGTGAACAACAGACTGGAACCCCACAGCCCGATCAAAGATTGTAAAGCACCGCGAAACAAGAGCTCTTCCGCCACCGCTACCAGACAAGCGATCCACACGATGTGTACGAGAGAGCGCTCTTGAAACAACAACCGGTTGATCCCACCGTCATCCCACCAATGAGCTGGAGCCTTTCTCGTCAACACCATGTCCACCGCTACCACCAACAGGCCGAAGGCCAGTCCGCTCCCCCACAGAACGGGATCTTGCCAGTAAAACAGGCGATGCCATCCTCCATCCACCCACTGTAGGAGGAGAAAGCCTGTCAGCATCAATACCGCTTGCGACGCATACAGATGGATCAACAGCCGGCGGGAGTCGTCTTTTTGATTGGTCTGCAACACGTTTCACCCCTTGTTGTCCTACATTCCCAACAATCGGCAAAATTCATGGTTGTTCGCCTGTTTTCGTTCATCGACTTGCAATTCTATACAACTCGTTCTAAAATGGGGTGTGAAACAGATTAGGTTCTATTGGGGACTATATGGGAGGAGATTTTTTCACATGCGTACTTGGGTAGACAAAGACACTTGCATCGCTTGTGGTGCTTGCGGCGCAACCGCTCCTGACGTGTATGACTACGACGAAGACGGCATTGCTTACGTGATCCTGGACGACAACACCGGTACGGCCGACGTGCCAGAAGAACTGTGGGACGATGTGCGCGATGCACAGGAAGGTTGCCCCACAGACTCCATCAAAGTGGAAGAATAAACCGACCGACGAAAAGCTGCTCGATCAGAGCAGCTTTTTTCATATCAATCAGCGTCAGCATCCAGATAAAGGCGTACCGCCGCCATCCCGTCATCCACGTTGACAACACGACGAAATCCCTGGCTGAGCAGGAAATTGGCGGCATATATGCTGCGGATGCCATGGGCACAAAGCACATACACCTTTTGGTCCCGTTCCAGCTCGTGCAACCGATGAGGAAGATGCTGCAGAGGGATCAAGACCGCACCGTCCAGATGATCCACTTCCCATTCTTCTGGTTCACGCACGTCCAGGATGATCCCGTCCAGTTCTCCTTTTCGGTATCGACGGGCGAACATTTCCGGCGAAATATGGTACTGCTCCTGAGAATCCATCCCAACGCCTCTTTCCTTTCAGTCTCCCATCCATTGTACCACAAGATTTCAACCAAAACGGATTTGCTTCCGAACGCCAATGCGAATACAATGGTGGGTAGAGCGAGACTGACAATTCCGATGGTCCCGTTCGGTGGAAACATCAATACATAAGGAGGATAAACGAGACATGGCACATCAAGAATTAATCGTGGATGCCTTTATCGAAATTCCGACCGGAAGTCAAAACAAATACGAATACGACAAGGAAAAAGGTGTGTTCCGCCTGGACCGTGTGTTGTACTCTCCGATGCACTACCCGACCGAATACGGTTATCTGGAATCCACCTTGGCCGAAGACGGCGATCCGTTGGACATCCTGGTATTGACCACCTTCCCCACCTTCCCAGGATGCGTCATCCGCTCGCGCGTGATCGGCGTTCTGCTGATGTCCGACGATAAAGGTCAAGATGAAAAGTTGTTGGCGGTACCTGCTGACGACCCGCGCTGGAATCACGTGAAATCGTTGGATGACGTTGCTCCGCACGTGTTGAAAGAAATCGAGCACTTTTTCCAAGTGTATAAGGATCTGGAGAACAAAGAGACCAAAATCGAAGGCTGGAAGGATGCCCAATTTGCAGCAGACCTGTACCAAGCCTGCCTCAAACGTTATCAAGAGCAGAAGTAACGCAAAGCCCCGGCAAAAGCCGGGGTTTCTTCATGCCAAACCATCCTTTTATCCGCCTATATAGGACATTTCCACCTTTTTGCGCTCGCGGACCCGGGTGTTTTTTAATCGCTCATCGGAATAGCGGTCCCGTCGATGGTTCCAGACGTCGCGGATGCGTGCCTCCAGTTCGTCGTCGCTCTCTCCCGAGCGCAACGGGCCGCGGAGGTCGTATCCCTCCGAAGCGAACAGACAGGTGTACAGCCATCCGTCGGCGGACAATCGCGCCCGAGTGCAAGTGGAACAAAAGGATTCCGTCACCGAGGAGATCACCCCGACCTCCTCATCTGTTCCTCGATAACGGTAACGGGAAGCGACTTCGCCGTAATAATTGGGTTCCACCGGTTCCAAGGGCATTTCCCTGTGAATCCGCTCGATGATCTCCCGTTTGGACACCACCTGATCCAGGTTCCACCCGTTGCTGTTGCCCACGTCCATGAATTCGATGAAGCGCAGGATATGCCCCGTTCCGCGAAAATGGCGGGCCATGGGGATGATCTGCCCGTCATTGACACCCTTTTGGACAACCATGTTGACCTTCACCTTCAGTCCGGCCTGACTGGCCGCCTCGATACCCTCCAACACTGGTCGGACAGCAGACCGCCCCCCGTTTATTTTGGCAAAGATTTCGTCATCCAGTGCATCCAAACTGACGTTGACCCGCTGCAGTCCGGCTTCTTTGAGAGCACGGGCGTGCTTGGCGAGTAAGGAGCCGTTGGTCGTCAGGGCAATATCTCGAATCCCTTTCACGTTGGACAGCATCCGGATAAGATCGGGCAGCCCTTTTCTGAGCAGGGGTTCTCCTCCGGTGATTCGGATCTTTTCTACTCCCAGCTTGACAAAGATCCGCACCAATCGGGTGATTTCCTCAAATCGGAGAAGCGCCTTCCGCGAGAGAAACTTGTAATCGGGACCAAACACTTCTTCAGGCATGCAGTACCGGCAACGAAAATTGCAACGGTCCGTCACGGAAATGCGTAAATCCCGAAGCGGACGGCCCAATGCGTCTTTGATTTCAGTCATCTTCTCACGCTGCTCTTACTTCGTAGCAGCCTTGTCACCTCTCATTCTCTTCATTTTGCCGAGACAACACACGTTGAGAACGTTCAGTTTACGTGTTTCTCGGTCGTTATATGGCGGACGGGATTCCGATTCCTTTAGTGAGATGTTAGGAGGTTGTGGTGACGAAGACTCCCACTATGTAAAATTATGAGAGCGAGAGGTGAAACGAGTGTACCGATAACCGGAATACGCTCATGCGGATAAATATATGCAAGAGCAGAAGGAAAACACGCGTGGGGTGATGACACACCTTGGATATTTGAGTTCATTCTGTTCCCAAGCGATCCCCGTGTCTCTCACGAATCATGTTCGAACTGCTGTCACGCGGACGGAAGGCAAGTCTCCTGGCACTTTCATAAGCCTGTGGGGTGTCAATGTCCAGTATGACACCCGGATCTTCCACCGACAGAATCGTCCGGTGCCGCAGAGTACGAAGTACCTCCTTCGCTCCCCTATCCCCCTTCAGTTCTTCCAAATTCATCGAACGGATATTGCCCAAAAAAACGGGGTGACCGGGAATACCCCGGAAGCACGGCCGAACGACAAAAGGCTCGGGTTCTCGAAGGGTGCGAAGCTGTTTGAGGCCGCTTTCAAAGATCCGCCGGATCGTTTCTACCGCAACCAGCGGTTGATCACCCAAAAACACCATCGCCGAATGGTATCGGCCTTCTCCGATTGCCAAGCCGCACAAAAGGGACGTACTCTGTCCGGCGGCGTAATCCCGGTTGACCACCCAGCGAAAGCGATCGTCCTCTATCCGGATCAAGCGCCGGATCTCCTTCGCCCGGTGACCGATCACGGCAACCACCTCCGGGAAGGGGAGTGTAAGCGTCTTCCGGATTATCTGCTCCAACAACGGCATTTCTCCCCAGTCGAGGAGTTGTTTCGGTGTCCCCATTCTCGAAGATGTCCCCGCAGCGAGGATCAGAGCAAACACGCCGCTCTCCATGGTCAACACCTTTCGGCATCGGTTTTCAAAATTGCCACGGCACCCAGCCATCTCCTCACCTCAATCACGAACCCATCACAACCAGAGGTACACCGGCCGCGATCATTTTCGGACGGGTTGGTGAATGCTGTCCCTCCCCCGCAGAAACCCGCCCGAACAACCCTTTCTAAACGCCAGGATCTCCGACAATATGCTGATTGCCACCTCCTCCGGGGTCTCGGCGCCAATATCTAAGCCGACGGGGTTATACATCCGGGCCAGCTTCTCTTCCCCGAAGGTTACCCCTTCCTTTTCCAATGCCTCCAACATCCGTTGACAGCGGGATCGTGGCCCGAGCACGCCCACATAAGGAGCGGGTGAGTTCAAGGCAAGACGGATGGCGACCCGGTCACGCTCCAGATGATGGTTCATCACAACAACATACGTACGTTTTCCGATAATCACCCGCTCTTCCCACAAACCCGCATCGGCCAGAATGATCCGGGCTCCCGGAAAGCGATCCTCCGTGGCGTAGGCCGGGCGCGGATCGACCACCGTCGTTTTGAACCCCGACTGGACGGCTAATTTCACCAGAGGGATCGCGTCATGGCCAGCTCCAAAAATCATCAGTTCCGACGGAGGGAGGTTGACGTCGACGAAAACCTCCGCTTGCCTGCCTCCGGGCAAGGAAAATATGCAGGTCTCCGATTGGGGATGCAAGGTGTCCAGTTTTTTCCGTGCCCATTCAACAGCCAACCTGTTCAAGGCCTCATCTCCCAGGTCTCCCAGGGGTTCGCCGTTCTCTGGAATGAAGAGACGGACCCCGGAAGGAAGACCCGGAGAAGGAGAAAACGCCAGCAACGTGCACAGCACGGCCGCCTGCTCCTCCTTGAGACATTCAGTCCACGCGGCAAAGGGGTCTTTCCCCGGGTTACGCCGACCATTTTCATTCCGTACGTTCATGAGGATGCCTCCTTTCCCGCGAACCCCCGCTCCTCCACACCCTTTCCATCGGATGATCGGGAAACATCCGCTTCGCTTGTCGTCTCGTTCCACGAAACGGGCTCAATCAAGACATCGACGGTACCCGGACACCCCAGCCCCAATCCCCACACGAGATCCTCATCCAAATCGTAACGTTTCATCACAGGGTGACCGTCGGCCATCACTTGTTTGGCCACTTCTGCTACGTCCGGTTCCAGGCAGCCGCCGGAGATCACACCGGTCATTTTTCCTTCCTCGTCGATCAGCAATTTTGCACCTTCCCGGCGATAGGCGGATCCCTTCACGCGGACAACGGTGGCCAACGCCATCTTTCTGCCCGCCCGTCTCCCCTCTTCCATTGCCAGAGCGATTTCCCGATTCTCTTTCACGTCCGTTATCACCTCCGGTAATGGATGTATGAGGCTAATTGCTGGGAGGAGGCCGGATAAGGCCCCGAAATGCTCCCTAGATGATCGGATCAGCTATTACTTCCTGTAAAAGTCAATACCGGTTTCATTGAAGAACTAGACATCCTGTGTATGCACGGTCAATGGGGTCACTGGCGCAAAGACAGGTCGGAAAACCTGACCTTCAACCGCCTCTCGCCAGCTGTCCAAGTCGTGTACATCGACGAACCGATGGATGTATGGCATCGCCGCGGACATACCGCTCGAGATCGGCTCATAGCCCGGGTCGCCGAGCAGGGGATTGAGCCAAACCACATGCCGCACACGTTCGGCAAGCGTCTTCATAGCGACGCGCAGGCGGTCGGGATGACCGGCGTCAAACCCGTCCGACGCGATGATCACAGAAGCGTGTTGCCGCAACAGACCGCCGTATCTGTGCAGCAGCTCCTCAAGCGCTTCTCCGATGCGCGTCCCGCCCTTCAATTCTGCCAGTTCCGAGATTGGAATTCCCTGCACTGCTTTGCGCGCTACCAGATGTGTGACGCGCTTGAGCCGAGTCGAGAAGACGAACACCTCGCAGCGCAGGCGCAGGCGCGTAAACGACCACGCGAGAGCAGTCATGAACGGGGCGTGCTCCTTCATCGACCCGGAAATGTCGATCAAAAGCACAACCGACGGCCGATCCGGTCGGTACTGTTGCCAATGCAGACGGAGCGGTTCTCCCGTGTAACGGACGCTCTCGCGCATCGTCGCGCGCAGATTCACCCGATCGCGCCCGCCACGGCGAAACCGTCGTCCCGGCGGGCGGTCGAATTGCCGTACAGCCCGCTTGGAGACGGCCAACACCGCACGCAACTGAGACGGATCGACCTGCAGGGCGTAGCGTTCTCCCTGACTTGGACTGGATCCCGGCTGCATAGAGAAACTCACGGTGGGCGGGCGATCCTGCGTCTCAATCAAACCACGCGAATGTCCAGACCGCTCATCCGCCTGAATCCGTTTCTTTTCTTCCAGCCTCGTACCCGGGTTCAAAAAGTGACGATTGAACAGATGTGGAAACGATCCCCACTCAGCCGGCGAACGGGCGTATACAGAGCGCAGCGCAAACAAAAGTTCCTCCGGCACTGACAGGTCCGCCTCCGCCAAGCACCTGAGCGCGGTCAATGTCTCCGGCGTGCCAACGCGAAACCCGTGTTTTCGCAAAAAAGGGGTAAAATCCTGAACCTGACGAATCACCGCTGCGGTCATCCCCGTCAGTCCGTTCAGGTCTATGCGTTCCACAACAAGGCCAGTCCTTTCTCCCGTACCAGTTCCAGGTCTTCCTGTGTCTTCAACAAGCATCCGAGCGTGAGACGGGTGACTGATTCGTCCAGCTCTCCTGCCGCCAGATCGGCAACCGCACGCGCCCAATCGATCGACTCTGCCAATCCGGGCGGTTTGAGGAGCGACCACTTTCGCAACCGGCGCACTGCGCGCGCAATCTGACGGGCGACGGTCGGAGCCACGTCGGGTACATGAAGGGCAATGATAGCCGCTTCCTGCTCTACACTCGGATAATCTAACCAATAGTAGAGACAGCGCCTCCGCAATGCATCCGATAAATCGCGCGTGCGATTGGACGTCAGAATCACCGTCGGTGGCACTTCAGCCCGAAACGAACCCCGTTCCGGAATGGTGATCTGAAACTCTGACAAAAACTCCAGCAATAGAGCTTCAAATTCCTCGTCCGCCCGATCCACCTCATCGATCAACAGAACGGGGGCAGGCTTTGTCTTCAAAGCACGCAGCAATGGCCGTTCAATCAAGAAGTGGTCGGTATAGATGTCAGGCGCCGCGCCCCCGGCCTCACCGGAAAACGTGGCCCTGGTCAGCAACAGCTGTTTTGGGTAATCCCAATCGTACAGAGCATGTGCAGCATCCAAACCCTCGTAGCATTGCAGTCGAATCAACTCCACACCGCGAACCACCGATACTGCCTTGGCCAGCTCGGTTTTGCCGACACCGGCCGGCCCCTCCAACAGCAGTGGTCGGTTCAAACGCTGTGCCAGGTAAAGAACCATAGCCAGTCCTTCGTCAGCCACGTACTTGGCATTCTGCAAACATTTCCGCAACTTCTCCACACGATCGTCCACCATTCCGTCCCTCCGCACGGCATCCCCGGATTGTCAATCAGTCGACTCGGGTTCCGCCGTCTCCGTCGACGTCGCTGCCACCTGTTCCGAAACGGACGAGAGCGCTTCACGCAAATTGGCGAACAGCTTTTCCGTGATCTTTCTGGCTTCATTGTCAATCATCCGACCGCCGAGACTGGCGATCGGCCCGCTGATCGCAGCGTCACACCGCCAATCCAGTTTCGTTCCACCACTTTCCGTATCACTGAGGTTCAGTTTCGCCTTCATATCGACACGGCTGCCCATTCCCCCGCCTCGAACGGAGAGTTCAGCAGACTCTTCCGGCTCGGTCACGGCCACTTCAACCGTCAAGTTGAACTTGCCGCGAACGGGCCCGACACCGACACGGACAAGCGTGTGAAAACGGGTCTCGCTCTCCACATCCAACTTCAAAAGATCTGGAACACACGGCCCCACCCGCTGCGGATCCATGACGAACTCCCACACAGTCTGACGCGGCAAATCGATGACAAAGTCTCCTTGATACGTGCGCACCTGTATCCCTCCTTGTCGGAATCGAACGGCTTCACTTTATCGGGTAATCGCGTACGTTTGCGGTTCTTGTTGAAATTTCCGTAAACAGTGAGGACAACAGAATCCGTACGTCTTTCCTTCATGCATCGTACGATAAGGCGTGCTGTCTAGATCGACACGCATTCCGCAGACCGGATCGACACCCGTCCCCAGCCGCTGCGCCGTGGACACGTGCGCATCCTCTTCGGTAGACGTCTCAGAGATACTCACATCGGACGGTGGGTGGTAGCGGACCTCCACCTGACGGCGCCGCCTCTCGATCATCTGTGCGAAGATGCTGAGTGCGATCTCCTGCGCTCCCACAGCGCCGATGTCGTAACCGGCAGGCGCGGCAATGAAATCGCAAAACTCTGCCGACGCTCCCGCGCTGAGCAGCGCTTCCCGCAATGAGCGCCAGCGCTTCGGACTGATGACCACACCAGCGTAAGCCAGCGAGAACTCCCGAAGCGCCAGCAGTCCATCGTCGTCGTATTGCCCCATCGTCGCCACCACCGCGTACATTTCGGGCTCATACACCTGTGACAAGTTTCGTTTCAACCGTTCCGCCGGATCATCTCCATTTTCTCCCATTTGCTCCAAGGCCAGACGCCGAGAAAACCACCCAAACTTCGGGGCCAGTTCCTCTAGCGCCAAGGCAACGGGAGAATCTCCGATCACGACCAGGAGCGGATCCGGGAGCTTCGGTTCGATAAACAATTCCACCTCGCCCTCTGATTGGCAGGTCATCGGCAAAACCGTTACCCCCTCCTCCACCTCGGCGGGTGGATTGGCGGTAATGAGCAGTAATTGGCTTTGACCCGTTTTGAGACACTGCTGAGCTTGATCCGTCACCAATCCACGTGTACATTGACCTCCGACAAATCCGAACATCCGGCCGTCGGAAGTAACAACAGCCTTGTCACCCACGTTGGCCGAACTGGGTCGGACACGACGAACCACGGTCACCACAGCGTAAGGTTCCCGTCGCTCCTCCAACAAGCGAATCTCGTCCGGTATCGTGTGCATCCGCGTGATCCGGCAGAGGAACCCCCTGCCGGAACCACCTCCTTACCCATCTTTTTCTGTGAATCCTGCGCCTGGCCCATACCGGATCATCCGCGCCTGCGCTGATCAACGCAAAAACAAGCCGGGGGCGTCTGGCCCTCACGCGGTCGGGAGAAGCCGTCTTTCGCCCCGTCCGTCCTCTGTTCAAGTTGTGTCACTCGGTCACTCCGTGCTCGCGCAGGATTTTCCACACCTTCCACGGGTATATGGGCATGTCAATATGTTCGACCCCCAGCGGTGCCAGGGCGTCTACCACCGCGTTTACAAACGCCGCCGGCGAGCCAACGTTCGGTGACTCACCCACACCCTTCGCCCCGATGGGATGGTGCGGTGAGGGCGTCACGGTCCGGTCGGTCTCCCATTTCGGGGTGTCCAACGCGGTCGGGACCAAGTAATCCATCCAGTTCGTCGCCAGACAGTTTCCGTCCTCGTCGAAGGGAATATCCTGCATGAACGCAATCGCAAAGCCTTCCGTCAATCCCCCGTGCACCTGTCCCTCAACGATCATCGGGTTGATCACGGTGCCACAATCGTCGACAGCGAGAAAACGGCGAACTTTGACTGCGCCCGTTCCCTTGTCGATGTCGACGACCGCGATATATGCTCCGTGAGGAAAAGTGAGATTGGGTGGATCATAATAGTACGTAGCTTCCAGCCCTGGCTCCATCCCCTCCGGCACATTGGTGTACGCCGCAAATGCGATGTCTTTCATCGTGACCGTCCTGCTGGCAAGGCCTTTGGCGGAAAATGCTACGCCATCAAAAACCACATCCTCTTCCCCCACTTCCAGCAGGTGTGCCGCAATTTTCTTTGCCTTTTCGCGGATCCGACGGGCGCAGAGCGCAGCGGCACCACCGGCAGTTGGGGTGGATCGGCTGGCGTAGGTTCCCAGTCCGTAAGGGGCGGTATCGGTATCTCCCTCTTCGACGATGACATCGTCCGTACTTAGCCCCAACTCCTGTGCGATAATCTGGGCAAACGTCGTCTCATGCCCCTGACCCTGGTGGCGTACCCCCAACCGGGCAATCACTTTTCCCGTCGGATGGACGCGAATTTGGGCGCTGTCGAACATCTTGATCCCCATGATGTCGAAGGTGTGGCTCGGCCCTGCACCGACAACCTCGGTGAAGGTGGAAATACCGATGCCCATCAATTCCCCGCGGGCCCGCTTTTCCGCCTGTTCCTTGCGTAACTCTTCGTAACCGATTTTCTCCAACGCCAGAGCCAGCGTTTTCTCATAGTCGCCGCTGTCATAGGTCCAGCCCGTTGGCGACTTATACGGGAACTGTTCTTTACGGATGAAGTTGCGTTTCCGCAACTCAGCTGGATCGACACCCACACGGCGGGCGAGTACATCCATCACGCGCTCGATCAAATACGCAGCCTCGGTCACACGGAACGAACAACGGTAGGCTACTCCGCCTGGAGCCTTGTTCGTATACACGCCGTCGACCTCGACGAACGCCTCCTTGAAGTCGTAGGAGCCCGTAACGATGCTGAACAATCCAGCCGGGAATTTGGACGGATCGGCCGCTGCGTCAAAGGCTCCGTGATCGGCAATCGTTTTTACCCGCAGCGCCAACACCCGCCCGTCTTCCTCAGCGGCGATCTCGGCAGTCATGTGGTAATCACGCGCAAAGCCAGTACTGGTGGTGTTTTCGGTGCGCGTTTCGATCCACTTGACGGGTCTGCCCAGCTTGAGCGAGGCCACGACTGCGCAAACATATCCGGGATAAACGGGGACCTTGTTGCCGAAACCGCCCCCGACGTCCGGCGAAATCACGCGAATCTGGTGCTCCGGCAGGCCGCTGACCAACGACAAGACTGTGCGGTGGGCATGCGGAGCCTGGGACGTCACGTACCATGTCAGCTTGCCGGTCGCCGTATTGTAGTCGGCGATACAGCCGCACGGTTCGAGCGGCGAAGGATGGACGCGGGGAAAGCGCACATCCTGCTTGACCACCACCGGGGCGTTCCGGAACAGTTCTTCTGTCGCTTCTTTGTCGCCCGCCTCCCAGTGAAAAATGAGGTTGGACTTCTGCTCCCTGTCCTCACGCAAAATCGGAGCGTCCGGCTCAAGCGCCTTGAACGGATCGACGACAACGGGAAGCGGCTCGTAATCGACATAGACAAGCTGTGCGGCATCTACAGCCTGCTCGCGCGTCTCGGCGATAACCGCAGCCACCTCCTGATACTGATACAGCACCTTCCCGGTCGCAAGCACCATCTGTTGGTCATTGGCCATGGTAGGCATCCAAGCCAAGTTCATGGCCGCCAGATCTTCACCGGTGATCACCAGCTTGACGCCCGGCGCTTGCATCGCCTCCGAAGTATCTATGCTCTTGATCCGAGCATGCGCGTACGGACTGCGAACCAAACACATGTACAGCATACCGGGCAACACGATATCATCGATATAACGACCCTTGCCGCGGATGAAACGCGGGTCCTCCTTACGCCCGACGGACTTCCCCAATGGGCGCAACTCAGTCTGACGAACTGCCACTGGCTGCCACCTCCTTGGAAGGTTCAGCAGATGCATCGGCCAATTTTGACGCAGCCGATCGGATGGCTTTCACGATGTTCATATATCCCGTGCAACGGCAGAGGTTTCCAGAAATCCCCTTCCGGATCTCCTCTTCCGACGGGTCCGGATTAGATTGCAACAGAGCGTAACCGGACATCAGCATACCAGGAGTACAGTAGCCGCATTGCAGACCATGCTCCTCCCAAAAAGCCGTTTGCAACGGATGTAACTCGCCATCCTGTTCCAACCCTTCGACGGTCGTCACATCGCGTCCATCTGCCTGAACAGCCAACACCGTACACGATTTGACCGCCTTGCCATCAAGTAGTACCGTGCAGGCACCGCAGCTGGTCGTATCGCATCCAACGTGTGTACCGGTAAGCCCCAGGTCATCCCGCAAATAGTAGACCAGCAGCTTCCGCGGCTCCACATCGGATTCATATGTCTGCCCGTTGACGCGAACCCGGATCTTCATCGGAGTACCACCTCTCCCTGCAGTTCTTTGGCGATATCGGACAATCCCCGCTTGGCGAACACGCGCAGGACGTCTCTTTTGTACTCCGCGCTGCCGCGCAGATCGTCCGTTGGATCGGAATCTTCCGGAACCAAGCGGGAGACAGCCTCAATCGTCTCCGGAGTCAGTTTCTTGCCCAGCAAATACTCCTCCGCACGCTTCCCGCGCAACGGAACCGGACCGCAGGCGCAAATGCCAAATCCCGCCACGGTTACGATCCCATCGGAATCCAACTCCACGTGGATGGCGAGTCCCGCAATCGCAAAGTCGCCGGCTTTCCGTTCAATCTTCAGATACCGTCCGGCGGTCCTACCCTTCGGCGTCGGAACGAGTACCGCCGAGGCAATCTCGTTCTCCTCCAGTGCCGGGGTAAACGTGTCCACGAAAAAGTCGTCGATGGGAATCTGCCGTTTCCCACCGGGACCTACCGCCTCCACCTGGGCATGCAATGCCAACATGGCAGCTCCCCAGTCAGAGGCTGGATCGGCGTGCGCCAGCGACCCGCAGACCGTGCCCAAGTTGCGCACCAGAGGATCGGCAATCCAGACGGCTGTTTCGGCCAACAACGGATACCGATCCCTCAACTCAGCCGCATGCTCCAGCTCCGAGTGTCTGGTCAACGCTCCGATCCGAAGGAAACCGTTTTCTTCTCGCCACCCTTTTAACTCATCAATACCGTTGATGTCGATCAGGATCGGTGGCGCGGCCACGCGCAGTTTCATCATCGGCAGCAGACTTTGTCCACCTGCGAGTAACTTCGCGTCGTAGCCATACCGCTGCAACAGTTCGACCGCTTCCCCCAGTGTGGTAGGGGCAATATACTCAAAAGAGTTCGGAAACAACGCAGAACCTCCTTTACTTGTAGTTGCGTTGCGGCAGCGGACGAATGGACGTTGTCAATCCCGAACATTTTACAGATCGGCCTGACTTGATTGTCTGCAACAACGAGAGTCACGATGATCATCCTAGAATTCGCGAAAACCCCGACGTGGTACTCAGTAGAAATGCAAACGCTTTCGTAGAAAGGTGAGTTGGGGAAAGTAATTTGGATCCGGATCAACTTCAGACGCAGCGCATTTCGCGACCGATCCTGAGTCGTCTTAACGCCGGACGCCCACAACGCTTTTGGATGAGGGTTCTCCTATTTTTATAATAAGGAGAATAAACAATATAGTCAATTATTTTTACCTGTTTATAATTATGTCAAGTATAAGACAGAAAGATCACCGACCGCTTCAATTTTCAAGTCGATCGTTAGTACCCGTCGTCAAGCAACACAGCTTCCACTTCAGCCAGAGCATCTCTAATGCTGTTTCAAACGAGCCTCGTGCCCGTTTCCCCACATCTCTCCATCTCCCTGGGCATCTCTCGCAGCCGGGAAACAGGAGAAAACAAAATCCAACCCATGGCTGAAAGCGTGCCCAATGCACCGATCACCAACGTAATCCGCAAACTGAAATACGAGCCCAGCACCCCGCCCAGCAAAGCACCGAATGGAGCGGCGGCCGTCACGATGAAACGATAGCAGGCATTGACCCGCCCCAGTATGTGTTGCGGTATGATCGCCTGCCGCAAACTGATCACATGCACATTGGAAACCACGAGACCCACTCCGCTGAGAAAGAAGGAGAGCATCAGCACCGTCACCGTCACATACCACGGTCCACCCACTGCCGGCACCAACAATGGGGCGACACATGCAACCCACATTGCACCAGTGATCGAACGGCCGACGGACCACCGACGCCCAATCCAACCGGCAAGTAACGAGCCTGCCAACGCTCCCATGCTGGAAGCCGCCATAATCCAACCCAACCAGTCCGGCCCAAGGTGCAACTCCCGTGTCATGAACAATACGTACACAGCCCAACAAACCTGACTGAAAAAGTTGTAGGTGGCCGCCTCCCCTGCGATGGCGCGGAGATACGGATCGGATAATACGATGTGAATCCCCTCCCCGATACCGGAAAATAACGGCGGAACAGACGTACGGGACGGTATCGGCTCTTTTTTTCGGATCGCTGCAAGGAAGCAGGCGGAAAGCAGATAAGATACCGCATCCAACAGGATGACGATCGGGGCGGTCATCATGCCGATCAACACACCGGCCAAACCGGGACCACCAATTTGCGCGATCGAAGCGCTGACTTGCAGTTTGCTGTTTCCTTCCACCAACCTTTCCCTGTCCACCAAGGAAGGCAAATACGACTGATACGCCATGTCGAAGCACACGGTCAGTACCCCTGTCGACAACGCAATGATATACAAGTGCTCGATCCGGAGGATGCCGAGCAGGGCACTGACCGGGATGAACCCGAGCAGCACCGCCCGTCCGATATTGGCGATGATCAAGATCGGTCGGCGCTTGACACGGTCCACCCAAACGCCGACCCACAGCGTCAGCAGCAGATACGGCAGTAAGGGAGCAGCATTGAGCATTCCCATCTGAGCCGGAGTCGCCCCAAGCGTGTCCGCAGCCGCCAGAGGTAGTGCCAACGCGGTGATTTGTGTGCCGAACAGCGAGATCGTTTCCCCTGTCCAAAACTTCAGGAAGTCCGCCTCTCTCCACAATCCGCTCATCCGCCCGTTTGATTTGCACATGTGCTTCCCCACCTTGTTTGTAATCATCTAAATTATTTATACTTATTACAACAAATGAGGATTCCCATCCTTTCGATGACAAAGGGGAAGTGTTTCATGCGATTTTTGTTCATGGATTTTCTCAACAGCGAATGGCGAGACGGGATTCGAGACGACTTCCTGGAAGACCGACTGGACAAGCCCGGCTGGTGGGAAAACGTGATGGCTTATTGGGGGATGACAGTGGACCGACCGATCACAGAGACGGAACGAAAAGAGATAAAAGCGCTCCGTTCTCGGCTACGCGTTTGGGTGGAGAAATTGGCCGAGGGAAAACAATTAAATGAAGAGGATTTACATCAAATCAACACATACTTGCACCAAGTCCCCGTTCACAGAGTATTGGTCCCGAAAAATGCCGGATATGGTTGGAGACTGCTTCCCGACCAAGCGGACTGGCGATGGGTGGCTTCGGAAATCGTCGCCTCCTTGGCCGAATTGCTCGTCCGGCATGATCCGGGACGCATCCGCATTTGTGAAAACCGCCAATGTTTATGGGTGTTTTATGACGAAAGCAGAAACCGAAGCCGCCGCTGGTGCGATCACCGCACATGCGGAAACCGGATGAACGTGCGCAAACATCGCCAGCGGAAACGGCACAGCAAAGGGGGACAACCGGAAAATGAATGAACCGCACCATAACATCGTTTGTTTTCCATTGACACCCGACCGGTGGGAGGATTTGGTTCGATTGTTTGGTCCGAGGGGCGCTTACGGTGGGTGTTGGTGCATGTATTGGCGCTTGAAACGAACGGAATGGTCGCGTCAGTGCGGGAAAGAGAACAAACGTGCACTCCAGTCGTTGGTGGACGCAGGAAATGTGCCAGGCATGATCGCTTATGCCGATGGCAAGCCGGTTGGCTGGTGCTCCGTGGCACCGCGCGAGCAGTTTGTCTCGCTGGAGCGATCACGGAAATACAAACGGATCGATCCCAAACGCGTCTGGGCCATCGTCTGCTTTTACGTAGCACAATCACACCGCCGAACCGGTGTAACTGTGGCCCTGATCCGGGCGGCGTGCGAATATGTCCGCTCCCGCGGTGGACGCATTGTTGAGGGATATCCCGTCCATCCGCAAGGGAAGATACGCGACGTCTCGGCCTACATGGGAACAAAATCCGCCTTTGTCCGAGCTGGATTTATCGAAGCGGCTCGGATCGACGACCAACGTGCCGTCATGCGTATGTATTTAGACGATGAGGAGACAATGTTTTCCGAGATGAGCGACTGACCATTCCCAGCCGAGCGATGAACCGGAAAGGCAGGAATAAAATCGCGGGCAATTTCCGCGAAACGAAGCGTACTTTGCCCGCGTCCCGCGCTCCGGGTCTGAAGCGGCCCTATCAGTATCAGCTCCCTTGCAGGTCACAAGCGATGCGATCAGGGGAAGCAATTGGACCGTGACGAGTTTTCGTGAATCACCCTCTCCGCTGAAAGACGGTTTCTTCGCTTCAAGCGCGAAAAAACAGGACACCGTCAAAAACGATGTCCGCTGAACCCACATCACTCTTCCGGCTGCAACAACCCCAGCTGACGTGACAACTCGTAATGTAAGGATTGGACACCCGTGGAAAAGCGGATGACAACCTTGCGTCCGGGGGCCACCCCGCCAATCGGCGCCACTTCGATGACCTCTCCTTCTCCCCATTTGACGTGCCGGATCCGATCGCCCACGCGAACGGGCTCACCGTGAAACTTCTGCTGCGGCTGAGGACGTCGCGATGAAGAGACCGATACAGACACGGATGGCCTCCGTTGCTCTTCCTCGGCCGCTCCCTCCTTCCGATCCGATCCGCCTGCAAATCCCATCTCCCGCAAAAACGGAGACGGTGCCACCCGTTTGCCTTGACGTGTCCGACTGACCGACAGAAACAGCTCCCTTCTCGCCCGCGTGATACCCACATACAACAATCTCCGTTCCTCTTCCCACGCTTCCGCTTTTTTGTGTTCAGGCACCTGCAAACTGCGTCGGTGCGGAAGTACCATACTATGTAGGCCAATCAGGAATACACGGTCAAATTCCAGCCCTTTCGCCCGGTGAAACGTCATCAAGTGCACACGGGGTTGTTCCGGTCGATAGGACACAACTTCATTCACTTTGGTAACATGGTGCAACAGCTCGTCCCGACCGGAAAACTGAGTCGCCGCTACCGCCAGCTCCTCCACCGGTTCCTTTACTGTGGATTCGTCATTGCCGGTATCTTGGGCAAACGATGAGAGAAACGCATCGTAACCGATTTGTTCCCGGATATAGGCAACTGCCTGTGAGGCATTCATCCCTCGCAACGCCGCTACATCCGCAGCCAACTTCTGCAACAGCCGCCGCTGGTAGGGTTCCAAACCGGGGAGATCCGCCAATACTTGTAACAACGATTGACCCGTCTTTTTGAAGAGTGTCCACACTTGATCCATCCAATCCTCCCCGAACAGATACCGCTTCGGTTTGTTGATGATCCGTACCAGTGCATCCAAATCGTTCGGATTATCGGCCAACCGCAGATAAGCCATGACGTCGAGCACTTGCCAACGACGGTAAAAAGACGCATCCCCCTCCGCCACCGCAAACGGCACATCCGCCCGCACCAACGCGTCGATCATCGCGCGGGCCTGAGTTGATGTCCGATACAGTACCGCCGTTTCCACCCCGTCGTCCAATCGGGCGAGAATCTGCCGCGCCTCTTCTTCCTCGTCGGCCGGCTCCATCCACACCGGGTCGGGTCCCTGTTTGCCCGTACCGTTCAATGTTTTCTCTTGTCTGCGACGATTATGGCGAATCAGTCGTTGTCCCAGTGCAATTACCGATTCGGTGGAGCGGTAATTGGTGGACAGTACAATGGTACGGCAAGGAGAAAACCATGTGCGAACCTCCTGCATCAGCCGCGGGTCACTGCCACGAAAGGAGTAGATCGCCTGATCGTCATCCCCGACGACAAACAAATTGCCACTGGGCGGAGCAAGCATACGCAATGTCTCGAACTGCACCCGGTTGATGTCCTGAAATTCGTCTACCAGGACATGTTCCCAATAACCACACCACACAGATTGTTGCCGGGGGTTCTGAAGCAATCGATATGTTTCGACGAGGATATCGTCGTAATCCCACACCCCGCTCATTTGTTTGCGTGATTCATACGCTTGGTACATGTCGCGAAACAGGATGTTCTTCTCCTTTTTCACTTTCAACTGCTCAGGCAGGATCAAATTCCCTTTGCACAAACCGATCTGGTTGAGCAATGTGGATACCGCCTCATCATCGGCCGGCTGTTCCCGCTCGATCAACAGTTGCCGCATCCACTGCGTCTGCTCGGTTTCCTTCAGCAAACGCGGAACGGTACGTCCCGACCGACGCAGTAGGGATAAAAAAAGGGAATGGAATGTGCCGATCCACAATCCACTGAGCGATCTTCCCGCCGCTTGCGCCAAACGGTTTTTCATTTCACTTGCGGCGGCACGTGTGAAGGTGACCACCATCAGCCGTTCGGGTGGCACCCCTTGTTCCAACAAATACAGTACACGGCGCGTCAACACCGTCGTTTTACCGCTTCCAGGGCCTGCAAACACAACAGCAGCCCCTTCCCCGTGCGTTACTGCGGCCTTTTGACTGTCGTTGAGATCCGCCGTCAAAAAGGTCCCGGTTCCCTGCATGCTCCCCCCTCCTTTATCTCCAATTTCCGAGACAGGTCCGATATGCGCCTTTTATCGTATCACAAAGAAAATTGGGCTGAACAGAGAGTAAAGACAATCCGGCCACATTTCACGCCTAAGACAAGTAAATAACGAACGTTCCATTCATCGACTACAATAAACGTTCACATTTTAAGCAGTTGACACCTCTTTACGTCCATGGTAAAGTAAATGCCAAACTTTCCGATAAGCTTGAATCCCACGTCAACAGCGAGGAAGGAGCCAAACGGTAAAACGGAACCCTCAGAGAGCCGGTGGTTGCTGCGAACCGGTGGTCCGTTGCCGTGGAGCACTCCGGAGCTGTCCGGCTGAACCCTTGTGCAGGCAGTAGGTCGGAACGGCGGAGCCGTTATCCCAGGGTCGCCTTTCGGGCAGACCCGCTGAGGCTGCAAGTGCAAACTTGCGGCGAATGAGGGTGGCACCACGAGCCTCTCGTCCCTCACCTGCCATAGGAGTAGGTGTGCAGACGAGAGGCTTTTTGATTATGTTCAAATTTTGGGAGGAGGAAACACTATGTCGCTCTCTTACAAAACGCATTTGCGCATCCCTGGTCCCACACCGATCCCCCCTCGGGTGCAATGGGCCATGAACCAACCGATGATCGGACATCGCAGCGGGGAATGTTCCCGTTTGGTGGAAGAAAACAGCCGACGGTTGCAACCCGTGTTCGGAACAGACCAACCGATACTGCTCGTCACCGGCAGCGGAACATCCGCACTGGAAGCGGCCGTCGTTAACACTGTCGCCCCAGGTGAGGAAGCGGCCGTCGTCGTCACGGGCGCATTCGGCGATCGATTCGCCAAGATCGTCACTCGCTACGGGATCACATTGCGCCGTTTGGATATTCCCTGGGGTGAAGCCTGTCAACCGGATGTGCTGGCTGAATACCTCCAGCAGCATCCGCAGGTCAAAGCGGTGTTTCTCACCTATTGCGAAACGTCCACCGGTGTGCTCAATCCGATCCGTGAACTGACCCGCACTGTCCGTCAACATTCCGACGCGCTGGTGATCGTCGACGGCGTCAGCTGTTTGGGTGCAGTGGACTGCCGGATGGACGAATGGGGTGTCGATATCATGGTGACCGGTTCACAAAAAGCGCTGATGTTGCCACCGGGTCTCTCCTTCATCGCCGTCAGCGAACGGGCTTGGGAAGTGATTGAGCATAATCCGCGGTCGCGGTTTTACCTGGACCTCGTCGCCTATCGCGACAACTTGGCCAAACAAACCACCCCTTACACACCGGCCGTTTCATTGCTGTTCGGCTTGAAAGAAGTGCTCAACATGATTGAAGAAGAAGGACTTTCCGCCATCGTGGCGCGCCACCGCCTGATGATGGAGATGTCACGCGCCGGGATTCGCGCATTGGGATTGGAACTGTTGGCACCGGATGCGTTCGCTTCTCCTACCGTGACCGCGGTCAAAGGCGGGGGGCAACTGGATGTGGAAGCATTCCGGAAAGAATTGCGCCAGATCGGCGTCGTCGTCGCCGGTGGTCAGCAACACCTGAAAGGGAAGATTTTCCGCATCGGTCACATGGGGTATTGCGACCCGCTGGACGTATTGACTGTTTTCAACGCCATCGAGCTGGCATTATTCCACATGGGCGTGCCGGTTGAACTAGGTTCCGCCGTAAAAGCTTGCGAGGAGGTATGGGCAAATGTATCGCGTACTTATCACGGATCCGCTCAGTGATCAAGGCATTGAGCGCTTGCACGAGGCAGAGGATGTAGAGGTCGTGAAAAAGACGGGCCTGAGCCCGGAGGAATTGTTGATCGAGATCGAAAATGCTGACGCTTTGCTCGTCCGCAGCCAGACCAAAGTCACCGCCGAAGTGATCAAAGCCGGCAAAAAACTGAAAGCCATCGGTCGCGCTGGGGTGGGTGTAGACAACATCGATGTCGCCGCTGCCACCAGCCGCGGAGTGGTGGTGGTGAACGCACCGGACGGTAACACGATCTCCACCGCGGAACACGCCTTTGCCATGTTGATCGCACTGGCACGCAATATTCCGCAAGCGTACCGATCCACCATCAACGGCGAATGGAAACGGAAGCAGTTCGTCGGCGTGGAACTGCACAAGAAAACCCTCGGGATTGTAGGTCTGGGCCGTATAGGGACAGAGGTGGCCAAACGGGCGCACGCATTCGGTATGAAAGTGGTCGCTTTCGACCCGTATCTGACTGCGGAACGTGCCAAAAAAATCGGCGTCACCCAGGCCACCTTGGACGATTTGTTCGCCCAAGCGGACTTCATTACCGTTCATACGCCATTGACGAAAGAAACCCGCCACCTGATCAACCGGGAGGCGTTTGAAAAAATGAAGACCGGCGTGCGCATCGTCAACTGCGCCCGGGGCGGCATCATTGACGAGCGTGCGCTGTTGGAAGCGATCCAGACCGGGAAAGTGGCTGGTGCCGCGCTGGACGTGTTTGAACAAGAACCGCCCGGCAATCACCCGTTATTCGGCTTGCCGCAAGTGATCGTCACTCCGCATTTAGGTGCCTCCACTGTAGAAGCACAAGAAAACGTGGCGATCGACGTATCGGAAGAGATCCTTCATATCTTACGGGGTGAACCGTTTAAAAATGCCGTCAACCTGCCGTCCATTCCGGTGGAGTTGCAGGAAAAACTGGCGCCGTATCAAACCTTGGCCGAAAGTCTCGGTCAGTTTATTGCCCAGGCTGCACCGGGTGCGTTGCATTCGGTGACCGTTACGTATTCAGGCGAATTGACGGAGCTGGACACCGCACCGCTCACCCGGATGATCATCAAGGGAGTCCTGTCCTATCACCTGTCTGACGTCAACTATGTCAATGCACCATTTCTGGCGCAACAGCGTGGCGTAAATATCACTGAACAAAAAACGTCGCAAACGCGCGGGTTCACCAATCTGATCAGCGTGGAGATCACCACCGATCAAGAACAACGGAAAGTGTCAGGCACGCTGCTCAACGGTTTCGGACCTCGCATCGTCAAAGTGGATGAGTATCCGATCGACGTGGTGCCGGAAGGGCATCTGCTACTCATCCAGCACCAAGATCAACCTGGTGTAATCGGTCGGGTGGGTACCCTTCTCGGAACCCGCAACGTCAACATCGCCTCGATGCAGGTGGGACGAAAACAAATCGGAGGACAAGCCATCATGATGCTGACCATCGACAAACCGGTCTCCCCCGACATCCTGGCGCAGTTGGCCCAATTAGACGACATTCGCTCGGTCAGGGAAATCGATCTTTAAATCTCCACCTACTCCAGCCCGTTTCGCACCTGATGCGGATATGATTTTTTCTTCAGACGATTGACTCCTTTGCTTCGGCGAAGGAGTTTTGTTTGATGTTCATCGCTTGCCACTCGCCTTGTCTCCTTCTCTTCGCACGTGTTAACATGATGAGTGCCTATCTGGTAATTCGATCAGCAGCAAAGATTTCGCAAGTGAGCGGCCTTGCTCACCTTCCTTCAGGGCGCAAGTAAGCGAACCGGGTAAACGATTCCGAAGATATTGATCCATTTACCAAAAAACCTAAGGAGGGAGTTTACGTGAGCGAACAACGCGTTGCCGTCGTCACGGGTGCCAGCAAAGGATTGGGCAAAGCGATCACTTTACGGCTGGCGGAAGGCGGTATCACCGTCGTGGCATGCGCACGCAGTGAAGGATTGTTACAGGAGTTGGCCAAAGCGCAACCGGATCGGATCCTTCCTTTTGTCTGTGATGTAACCAAAGAAACGGAAGTGCGGGATGCGATCGCCTACACCGTGGAAACATGCGGTCGATTGGACATCTTGGTTAACAACGCTGGATTGGGTCGATTCGCTCCCGTTCACGAATTGTCCGTGGAAGATTGGGATGCGATGATGAACGTCAATCTCAAAGGCGCCTTTCTCTTCTCGAAACATGCGATCCCGCACCTGATCCGGCATAAGGGGCATATCGTCAACATCTCCAGCGTTGCCGGTACGGTCACCTTTGCAGGAGGCGGCGCCTACTGCGCTTCCAAATTCGGCCTGATGGCATTGAACGACGTGCTGACACAGGAATTGAAACCGCATGAAGTAAAAGTGACGGCGATTTGCCCTGGTTCGATTAAAACCGAGTTTTTTGGGGGTTCTGTCAAACCGTACTACCTCGAACCGGAACACGTCGCGGAAACCGTTTGGCATGTTGTGACTGCACCGCCCGGTGTCATTTATAATCAGGTGATCATGCGCCCGCAGGTACCTCCGACAGAGCAAAAGAAATAAAAAAAGGACGCGGATCAACCGCGTCCTTTATCACGCTCTCTTGTTGTGTCGGTGGGAGTGCCGATCGGAAGCTGCACCACAAACGTCGTGCCTTCGCCCACCTTGCTGGTAACGGTCACATTGCCGCCATGGGCATTGACGATATGCTTGACGATCGCCAGACCCAATCCTGTTCCCGCCTGCCCGCGGGTCCGGGCTTTGTCCGCCTTATAAAAACGTTCGAAGATGAACGGCAAATCCTCCTCCGGGATACCGGAGCCCGTATCCTGAACGATGAGGCGAACGGAACCATTGGTCCGCATCGCCTGCAGGGACACTCTGCCGCCCCGGGACGTATGGCGGATCGCGTTGTCCACCAAATTGGTCAACACTTGCTCCATTTTGTCTTCATCCCAATAGACGGTTGGTAGATCCGGCTCCACTTCGCCCTCGAGCTGCACACCTTGTTCCCGTGCGATCGTGTGGAACTTGCGCAACAGACGTTCCATCAATTCCGACACCCGCAAGCTGGAGCGCACGATTTCGATATGTCCCGCTTCCATCCGCGCCAAATCCAGCAGCTCCCGTACCAAACGTCCCATGCGTAACGATTCGTCGTGAATCACCTGTACCAATTCACGCCGTTCTTCCGGTGACTGGGCGATATCGTCCAACAGTGCCTCGCTATACCCCTGAAGCATGGCCAACGGTGTGCGCAATTCATGAGAAACGTTGGCGACGAAATCCTTGCGCAACTTGTCCAAACGACGCTCATCCGTCACATCGCGCAACACGGCCACCACGCCACGTACCTGTTCATTGGCATACAGCGGGGCCATCACCACCGCCCATGTCCGTCCGTGCGCTTCGATATCGCCAAAGTGTTCCTGTTCGTCCTCGACGACCGTCTCAAAGATCTCCCGCAAGGGCAATGGTAAGCGTTCTTTTGGGTCGTCCGAAAGGGTTTCCGCCATTTCGTCCGCCCAGGCGGACAGGAATCGTTCGGCCGGTGGGTTGGTGAGAACAACGCGCCCATCGGCATCCAGCGTGATCACACCGTCGGCCATACTCCGCAAAATACTGGCCAACTGTTCTTTTTCATGGGAGAGAGCGTGGACCAGCTCCTCCAATTGCTCCGCCATACGATTGAATGTAGCCGCCAAATCCCCGATTTCATCCCGTTCATGTTGTCGAACGGGAACACGAATGTTAAATTCCCCTTTTGCCATGCGTTCGGCCGCTTTTTTCATCTGCTTCAGCGGTTGTGTGATCCGGGTCGAGAGAAAGAAAGCGAAAATGGTCGTCAGAAAAAATCCGATAATAGCGGAGTAATAGATCCACTTTTTGATATCCGTTTCGCTTTGCAGTTGGTTTTGCGTCCGGTAGAGCACCACCGCCCCCTCAATTTGGGACCCTTTTTTCAGCGGTACGGCCACCATCAGAATGTCCTCTTTAAAAAGAGGGAACGGCATCCCTTCGTCTTCCTCCACAAACACCCTGTCTTTCATGACCACCGTCTTACCGCGCAACACACGATCGATGTCCGTTTTCTCCAATAGCTGTTGCCACGGAACGTTGGCGATGGTGGGCGAAACGCCGATCGGCTCGGCAGCCCCGTCCGGTCCGAGTACAATCATGTACGTATCGAACAGCTCCGAGATCCGCAGCATGTCTCGTAAGTATGTCCCGCGTTTCGCCCCTTTTTTCTCCAGATCGTGCTGAATCTTATGCGCCAAAGCCAACAGGCTTTCCTGTTGGCTGCGTTGGTGGGTCTTTTCCACCTGGTCACTCAGGAACGCACTCAGCATCACCAAGAGCAGTGTGACCAAACCGATGATGGTCAGCCACAGTTTGCCGACAACACTTCTCCAGATCAATCCTTCGGCACCTCGAGCTTATAGCCCACGCCCCACACGGTTGTGATCATCTTAGCCGCTTTGGAGGAGGCGCGGTTCAGTTTTTCCCGCAATCGTTTGATGTGCGTGTCAACAGTGCGCAAGTCACCGAAAAACTCATACTGCCACACATCGCGCAGCAATTCTTCCCGCGTGAACACCTTGTCCGGTGAACGGGCAAGATAGTGGAGCAGCTCATATTCCTTTGGCGTCAACTGCACCGTTTTGCCACCCGCTCGCACTTCGTGTGCATCATGATCGATCGTCAGATCGGGGAAGACGATCACGTTGTGGGTCTCGGTGTCGGTTTTCAGATACGCAGTGGCAGACGAACGGCGCAACACCGCTTTGACCCGGTGCACCAACTCACGTGGAGAGAACGGCTTCACCACATAATCGTCCGCCCCGGCCTCAAACCCCTCCACCCGGTTCCCCTCTTCTCCCCGGGCGGTCAGCATGATGATCGGGGTCGCTTTTTTCTTGCGAATGCCGCGACAGACATCCACTCCGTCCACCCCCGGCAGCATCAGATCCAGCACGATGAGATCGTAATCGGTTTCCAACGCTTTGGCCAAGGCGGTTTCCCCGTCCTCGGCCTCCTCGATTTCGTACCCCTCCCGCTCCAGGTACATGGTGAGCAACCGGCGAATGCGGTCCTCATCATCCACGATTAAAATACGTTCCCGCTTTTCCATTACCCTTCACCTCACTGGCACAACCTCGGTCTTTCACGGTTTATGCATAAGAATGGAGGCCGGCGATCACCAGGTTAATCACAATCAGATTCAACATGATGATGACAAATCCGATCACCGCCATCCAGGAGGACTTCAGCCCGTGCCAACCACGGGAAAGGCGCAAATGCAGATAGGCGCTATAAAACAGCCAGGTGATGAGCGCCCATACTTCTTTGGGGTCCCATCCCCAAAAACGCCCCCATGCTTCCTGGGCCCAGATCATGGCGAAAATCAGGCCACCCAGCGTGAAGATGGGGAATCCGATGGCGATGGCACGATAGCTAATCTCATCGGCCATCTCCAGCGAGACGTTTTTCACCATGGGATGAAGCAGCTCACTGATCCGTTTGCGGGCCGCCAATCGGATCAAACCGTAAAGAACCGATCCGGACAACACCGACCAAATCACCGAGTTGAACTTGCGCGCCGCTTCCTGCCCTTGCATCCAAGATGGCGCTTCAAACAACGGATGCGTCATCCCCAAAAATGGCTGCATCCGTAGTACTTCTCCGCCATCTGGTCCAACAATCGGCGGCATATCGTACGCCTGCACCAATTGTTGTCCTTCAAAGGTGTGTTGGATCTCCGCATGATAGCCGGCCACCGAAAACGCAAAACTGGTGAGGATAAAGCCGATCAGCATCACCAACACAAGGAGGGTTCCCTCCAACACGGCGGCACCGGTGGTTCCCCTTTCGTGACCGACAGCACGAATCAAATAAATCAGACCGGCCACGAATCCGACGACGAACGCACCTTCTCCCAGCGCGGTGGTGGTGACGTGGATGTACAGCCAATAGCTTTGCAGCGCCGGGATCAATGGCTCCACATCCCGCGGAAACACGGAAGCGTACGCCAACATGATTACGGCGATCGGCATGGCGAACGCCCCGAGAACGACCGTCCGATAAATGTAGAAAATGACAATGAACGCGAGCACGATCGTAAACGATAGGAATGATGCAAATTCAAACATGTTGCTGGTGGGAAAATGACCACCGATGATGATCCGCGTGATGATGAACATCACTTGAAACAACACGCCCACGAAGGTGAGAATGATGCCCAACCGGGACCAGCGCCGTACGTGTACCTCTTCACCTGTGCTCCACTTTTTCCCCACAATGGCGATGACAAACACGACCGACGCCAACACGTACAAAAAAAACGTACACAGCAGCAGATTTTCCATTACTTTTTCCCAATCCATTTCTATCACTCCTGCCCATACTGGGTCAAAGACATCTTCAGGCCTGCACGTTCAGCGATCTGTTCCACCTCGCGTTTCAGTCCGAACCAGTTCTTGTTGGTATGAGCTCCTAAATACAGTCTGCCCTCGTGCCAGCGTAGCCAGACCCGTCGATGTTGCCAGTAGAAGCCCATCACCAGACCGATCATACAGACCGCCGCGCCGAAAAAGATGACAGGTAAGCTTTTGTCCACGCGTACCATCAGTCCGGACTGGTCAACCACTTGCAAACCGGTCATGCTGATGTCATATCGATTGTTTCGGTTGATATCGTCCAGATTGGTCTGTGCGATCATCCAGGATTTCTCGCCCTTCTTCAGTTCCGGCGTGATCACCTCAAATACGAATGCCGGACGGTTGGGAAACTCCGACTTGGTCGCCGGTCGATCCCCTTCCATCGTAAAGTCGGGGAAATAGTTCAAAATCCGCACGGTTCCCCCGTTTTGAAGCGGATAGGATTCTTTGGGGTGATACAGATTGACGGTAAACGTGCCGACACTTTTTTTCGTCTTCTTGTCCGTTACCGTCATCTGTAGCGATAAGGGCTGGTTGGGCTGGAATCCCGACTGGAACAGCATCAAACCCTTGTATTCCATCGGATGGTTCACCATGATCACCTTACGTGATACCGGTTCCAATCGCCCGGTCCGCGGATCTTGCCGCATCAGCGTGATGTCTGATTTATACTGTTTCACAGTCGGTTGAGCATTCTCCTTTTTGCCCGGCAGCTCTTTCGGATCGTAGAACTCCACTTCCGCCTTATTATTCTTCACATAATAGGGCAACTCCGGCACCTTGGCTATTTCGCCCTCACGCACCCATACAAATTGGTCCAGGTACCAACCGGGTACCAAGCGCAACAATGCACCAAACAAAAAGAGAATCAACCCGATATGATTGATATAGGGGCCCCAACGGCTGATCCGTCCTTTCTCGGCCAAAAGGGCATGTCCTTCCCTGCGCACGTGAAAGCGCCGGTTTTGCAATTGGGTTGCCAACCGGTCGAGTAATGCATCCCGCTCCTCTTCAGTTACCTTGAGCGTATGGCTCACTTTTTGGCGGGAAATGAACGAGAGGTCCTTGGTCACTTGCTGGTTTTTCAACGCTTTGTACAACGGGATCACGCGATCCAGACTGCACACTACCAACGAGATGCCGATCATGGCCAGTAACGTGACATACCACCATGAATCATACATGTTGGACAGACCCAGCTTGTAGAACCACTCACCCCAAACTCCGTAGTGCTCCACGTAAAATTGAGCGGGATCAGGCGATGGAATATATCGCTCCTGCGGCAAAATCGTGCCAATCGCCGAGGCGATCAACGTGATGAGGATCAGCACTATCGCCACTTTCACAGATGAAAAAAAGTTCCACACCCGGTCAAACCACGTCGTTTGATAGGTTTGGGACCGCCGAGCCTTCCCCTCATATCTCATCTCCAGCGGACGATTCGCCTCTTGGTCCTCTTCTAGCGGCTTTCCGCAGTACTCGCACAATATGGTACCGACGGGGTTGTTGTGTCCGCATACGCATTTGGTGTTTTCCATCTGATCGCCCCCCGTTACGGCATGGAATCCCTTCCTATATTATAATCGTGACCATTTTTTGCACCCTTTGCCCAATTTGAAGATTGTTTGAAAGATCTAGAGATCCAACAACCGCTTGAGCCGTTCCAGTTCACGGGGCTTCAGCTCGCGATAGGTCCCAGGTTTCATCGATCCCAGTGTCAAAAAGGCAATCCGTGTCCGAATCAGATGTACCACCGGATGCCCGATTGCCTCACACATACGACGGACCTGACGGTTGCGCCCTTCGTGGATGACGATCTCCAATACGGTGGTGTTGCGGCGCTCCTTCACCCGACGTACTTGGGCCGGGGCGGTCCGGCCGTCCTCGAGCCGGATACCGCGGCGCAAGCGATCCAACTGTTCCTCTGACGGATGTCCTTTTACCGTGGCCAAGTAACACTTATCCGCCTCGTATTTGGGATGCGTCAGCCGATTGGCCAGCTCCCCGTCATTGGTCATCAATAACAATCCTTCGGTATCATAATCCAATCGTCCCACCGGATATACCCGTTCGTCAATCTCACGAAAATAATCGGCCACCGTTGGACGTCCCTGCGGATCGGACATGCTGGTAATCACACGAAGTGGTTTATAGAATAGAAAAGTCCGCTTCCGTTCTGTCATGATCGGTTTGCCGTCCACTTCGATCCGATCCAGCATCCGATCTACCTTTCTCCCCAACTCCGTGACCGTTTCACCATTGACACGAACCCGTCCTTCCAAAATCATGTCTTCGCATTTCCGGCGCGAGGCCACCCCCGCATGTGCCAAGACCTTTTGCAATCGCTCCATCATTTCACCTCATTCACATCTTATCCATCTGATGAGAGATTCACAAGGCGAGCGGAAATGTGTCACCAAAAAGACCAAAAAAAAACGCCGTTGAGGCTAGATCAGACAGCTCCCATCGAAACAGCGGAAACCTTTTATACACTTGTTTCCCTTTCCGTGATATCCGTCGTGATAGGAGAGAGTGATTTATGGAGTTTATCATATCCCGGCATCATAGGCCAACTGTCGATCCACATATCCTTCAGGTGTCATCACCTATCTTTTGAAATATAGCCAGATGTGTATACGTAAGAATAGAATGCTCCATATAAATAAATTAGATAATAATCAATTAGGAGTGAATTGATTTGGCAGTACAAAGGATCGTAGCAAGCAAAATGAAGAAAAACAACCTCCTCCTAAAAGACCCAGAGATTGCTCCCCACATTCCGAAAACAGTCTGGTTTACCGTTGGAGCGCTGAAGGAAATGCTAAATACCTATTCCACTGTTTTTGTAAAGCCTGATACGGGATATTGTGGTAACGGGATTATTCGGATAAAAAAAGTGAACGAGTTGCAGTATGAAATTTGCTACAGCTATACAGATGTAGTGAATACAGCCGATTTAGAGAACACCTGCAATGAAGTGGCAAACCGGATCAAGTCTGGGACATCGTATATTATTCAACAAGGGATTGATCTTGCCAACTATAATGGAAAAGCTTTTGATGTCCGAATCACCATGCACAGACCATTGGATAAATGGCAACTTACCGGATGGTTTGCAAGAGTATCCACATCCAACAAAGCAGTTACAAACTGGTCGAAGGGCGGAAAATTGGTTCCGTTGGAACAGGTTCTGGCAGCCAACAAACTGAATGCTACCGAAATAAGCAGAGAATTGGCCGACTTGGCACACCAAATCTCCCACACATTTGGATCCGTTTACGGTATGCGGGTTTTGGGTGTGGATATGGCTGTCGACAAGAAAGGTAAAGTATGGTTCATTGAAGTGAATACAACTCCGATAGTACGGAAGTTGTTTAAGGATTTTGGGAACAAACAAATGTATGATAAAGCCCTTAAAGTCCAGGCATTTATTGAAAAGATGTATCAGTAAAGTTCGGCAGCATTAGCCGGGGTATCATTTCACTAAAAAGGGGGATCTCAATTTTGGCTGTGCAACGGTATGTCTCCAATAAAATGAAATACAACGAAATACTCCTGAAAGACCCCTGGCTCTCCTCTTATGTTCCGAAAACGGTTTGGTTTTCCATCACAGCATTGGAGGATATGCTAAAAACTTATCCTATAGTATTCATTAAACCGAATTCGAACCACAGAGGGAACGGAATCATCCGGGTCAAAAACTTATCGCAACAATGGGGTCTGTTTGGGGAAAAGCCATCCTACGAGCTACGCTACAGCTACAAAGATGAGGTGAAAACCTGCAACTTGAATGAAGTATTTAATGAAGTAGTAAATGAATTAAACCCGGATAAAAAATATATTGTTCAACAAGGAATTGACTTGGCTACTTTTGATGGGCTGCCTTTTGATCTCCGAATTTTAATGCATAAACCCGGGAACCGATGGCAGATTTCCGGATGGCTGGCCAGAGTGGCACAAAAGGAGCAAATTGTAACCAATCACATTAGAGGAGCAAAAGTCCTTACGTTAGACCAAGTGCTGAATAAAAATACACATCTGAATGCTGTTGATCTGACGATGAAGTTAGGGGATCTGGCTCAGCAAATTTCTCAAGTGCTTGGATCATATTTTGAATTGCGGATTTTGGCTCTGGATATGGCGGTCGATAAAAAAGGAGACTTGTGGTTTATAGAGATGAATGCCGATCCTATGTTCAGAAAGATGTTTAAAGAAATAGATAAAAAAGAAATGTATGACAATATTATAAGTACAAGAAAATACATTATCAAGAAATATAAACATCGCCGCCCAAGGAGGGTCTTGTAGCATGCTCTTGACGGTGATGAAATCAAAAATCCACCGAGCGATAGTGACAGAATCGAACCTGAACTATGTGGGAAGTGTCACTATTGACGAGGAGATCATGGAAAAGGTAAATATTCTCCCTAACGAAAAGGTGCAAATCGTGAACAACAATAACGGGGCTCGTTTGGAAACTTATGTAATCCCCGGGCCTCGAGGCAGCAGGATCATCTGCTTAAATGGAGCTGCTGCACGTCTGGTTCAACCCGGCGATATTGTGATTATCATTTCCTATGTCATGCTGGACGAAGCCGAGGCAAAGTCTTACCGACCACGCGTGGCCTTCATGGGAGAAGGAAACGTGATTAAGGAAATGCTGGTGGAAGAAGTTCATGGTACGGAGAAATATTAAAACATTAACAACCGATAAACACCTCTATGTGGCACCGGTTTTATCGGTAAACAACAGTAAGACTTTAGATGTTGTAATAGACCGCCGTTTGTAAACCTGAGGAAGTCCCACGACACAGTCGCCATAGGTATCTTTGTTCGTTCACGACCACAGTCCGTTTCCGTTTTGGACAAAGCCCAAGTTCAGGATTGTATCATCCCCGTCCAATGCGAGGGATTTGTTCCCTCGTTGAGGAGATAACGGGCAAATCCGTCGTCTAAAAGCACATGATTAATCCGTGGGCTTTTAGACGACGGATTTTGTTGTATCCATTTGTCTCTTCTACAGGAAAAAAGTGCATTTCTGGCACCTCCTTCCCTTCTTAAACGTTCTCTTTCACCCCTCCAGCGTGACTCAACCATACACCATCACCACTATGAACCAAGACGCCAGCATCCCCACCAAGTCCGCCCACAATCCCACCTTGACGGCATACAGCGTTCGCCGGATACCCACGGCACCGAAGTAAACAGTCAGGACATACAGCGTCGTGTCCGTACTCCCCTGCATCGTGGAAGCCAGTCGTCCGAGAAATGAATCCGGACCGTATGTACGAAAGATACTTTCGACAAACGCCAATGAACCGGCACCGGTAATCGGGCGCAATATCGCGAGCGGGATGACTTCCCTCGGGAAATGAATACCATCCACCAAGGGTGACAAGAGGCGGAGATAAAAATGAAGCGCTCCGGTTTCCCGGAAAATGGAGACGGCCACCATCATCCCGACCAAGTGGGGAATGAGTTGGATCGCGGTGGGAAAGCCTTCCTTAGCCCCTTCTGTAAAGCTTTCGTATACCGGCACTTTCCGAAAGGTGGCGTATAGGGGAATGAACGCCAAAATGGCGGGCAAGATCAGCTTGGACAAAAAAGAGACGATTTCGACCAATTTTTCATCCCCCCCGTGCATTTGATCAGATACGTCCTAGCGCCTTGCCCGATTCTCCCATCGTCTACGGTACAGACGGTCCACCAAGATCGCCGACAGTGTTGCGCATCCGGTTGCAAACAAGGTCGTTCCGATAATTTCTGCTGGATCGACGGATCCATATTTCATGCGAATACCGATGATGGTCGCCGGAATCAGCGTGAAACCAGAGGTATTCAAGGCGAGCAGGGTGCACATCGCCGGGGAAGCCGTTTTCGGGTCTGGGTTGAGCTTCTGCAATTCTTCCATCGCTTTGATCCCCATGGGGGTGGCCGCATTTCCGAGACCGAACAGGTTGGCCGTCATATTGGACAAAATGTACCCCATCGCCGGGTGATCCGGGGGAACTGACGGAAACAACACGCGTACCAGCGGCCGGAGCAATCGGGCCAGTTTCTCCAACAGTCCGGCATCCTGTGCGATCCGTATCATTCCCATCCAAAATACCAAAATGCTGATCAGGCCGATACAGACGGCCACCCCTTCCTTGGCTCCCTTTAAGGCGGCAGACGTGACCAGATCTAACCGACCCTGTAGAGCGGCAGCCACCACTCCGCTGGCGATCATAAACACCCATATGTAATTAACCACCGCCCCCCGCCCCCATTCCCAGCAAGTCCCGAAACACGTCCATCCATTCGGAAAAGGCGGAAGGCTCATCTTGATACTGTGTCACAAGCGGAACCGTACCAACCGGCTGACCGTTCAACAGCACGCTCGCCGTCCCCACGCGCAACCCCTCGCGATCCATTTTTTCCAGCGGATAGGAAAGCACCGGTTCTATGGAGACTTGGTGCCGTTCCTCCTCCGTCAAAGGATAGATGAACGGCCGCTCGGCCACCACTCGCAACACCAGCTCACCTTTTTTCTCCCCTCTAACCGTCTGGAAGGCTTGCCCCTTCTTCACCACATTGACAGGATGGAAATGCTGAAATCCATACTCCAGCAATTGCATCGAATCATTCCAGTCATCGGGTGCGTTCAACGTGACCGTTACCAACTGCCTGCCATTCCGCGTGGCGGAAGAAACCAACGTTCGACGCGCTTTCTTGGTGTAACCTGTCTTGACTCCGTCCGCGCCTTTGTAAAATCGGAGCATCTTGTTTTTGTTGTACCATTTGCGATGCCACTCTTCTCCCGGCCACGGGACGGTTTTTACCTGTGTCTTGACAATTTCCCGAAAAGTGGGGTTTTTTAATGCATAGGCCGTCAACCGCGCCAAATCTGCAGCAGAGGAATAATGCTCCGGTGCATCCAGTCCGTGCGGATTGGCGAAATGCGTGTTTTCCAATCCGAGATAGGCCGCCTTCTCATTCATCATGTAGACGAACCCTTCCACCGACCCGCCTACATGCCGGGCGATCGCCACCGCTGCATCATTGCCGGATCGGAGCATCAGGCCGTACAACAGATCCTTTAATGGTATCCGTTCCGCCGCTTTCAGATATATCGACGAACCTTCCACGCCGACCGCCTCGGGAGGAACGGTTACCATGTCGGTGAGGCGGCTGTTTTCAATGGCCACTATGGCCGTCATGATTTTGGTCAAACTGGCGATCGGCAAACGCTCATCCGCATGTTTGGCATATAAAATGCGCCCGGACTGCACATCGATCATCGCCGCCGCATGCGCACTTACCTGTGGCTCAGACGTGCCCCACCCCCAGCCCAGCGAGCTGATCAGGCCGATGATTAAAAGGATAATCGCCCCACCTTTACAATGACGCATAACCCTCCCACCCCAAACATGGTTTGTACACATTTATATGCCAGTGGGACAGGGATATGAAAATGAGCAACAAAAAACACCGCCCGCTTTGTCGGAAACGGTGTTTCTACCTTCATATATCCGTACGGGGAAGTTCACATCCCCCTTGTTTATCCTTTTTTCTCAACGTGTTTTGTACACGTTCCATCAATCCGGGTGCAAAATCGATCAAACGATCAATCAGGTGCGTGTTGCCGTCCATGTTCAATAAACGCACCCCTTTCTCCCCCACCACGAGGAATGCCACTGGCGTGATCGAAACCCCGCCGCCACTGCCTCCTCCGAAGGGTAATTTGCCCGATGATTGACCTTTTCCGTCTTCCAGTTGTTGTTTTTTGTCCCCTTGGGAACCGTCGTCGGCATAGGCTGCGTCGAATTCGCTTCCACCTGCAGCAAACCCGAAACCGACGCGTGAGACGGGAATAATCACACTGCCATCCGGTGTTTCCACCGGATCACCCACGATGGTATTGACATCCACCATTTCTTTCAGGTTTTCCATGGCGGTGGACATCAGTCCTTGAATGGGATGTTCAGCCACCTTTCGCTCCCCCCCTTACCCGGAAATTAAGCAATAATCGTATTCCAGCAAGGATAGCGTGCCCGATCCGAAATCGCACTATGCATTGGAAATCGGTCTCTAAATGCGGCTCGTGAAACACCGGGTTCACCTGAATCTGCGGAGGTCGGTCCCATCGCACGTAAGCACCGGCCACCCCGACGACCGTGGATTTCAATCCCCAAGCAAGGCCTGTCAGCACGCCGGTTTCCGCAGCATCCCCCGTTCCAATTGCCGAGCGCCAACTCAATCTCTCTACATGAAATCGACTCAGCAGGCCACGAAACCATTGATGCAAATGATGAACGTGTTCCCGTAGCCAAACAAATTGCTGGTGCATGCGCCGGAGTACTCCCCACGACAAACGTTCCTGCCAGCGATGCCTCCTGCTTTGACGAACAGTTGCCTGCAGATGTGGTAGCCATATTCCGTCTTCCGTCATACCAGACAGCTGGAGTGATGGCACTGTCCATCGCAGACGGAACCATTTACACCACTGGAAAGTGATGTTGATCCGATCGTCCGCATCTACACGCTTGTATTGAATGTGACAGCGCACCGTTGTCAAACAGAGTAAAACGACTATCGCGCCTAACCCAAGCAAGATCCACAACAGCGTTTTCATTCTTCGATCCTCCTGCCATCAATCTTAGCTTGGGCATTTTTTCCTGTTCGCATACAAATCTGTCCACTTGTTCATATTTCCATTATGTCCCTAATCTGATTGGATCGAAAGCCGGACATGCTAAATTCGACTAGCGATTCCCCGATATTGAGATATAAAAAAACCGCAGCTCCCTGCGGTTTTTTCTCTAAAGAAGAATGCGATTTTTCAATCGGTTTAAAAAAACAATCCCTGGCTTCAAGAAGCTAGAAGCCATTCATCTGGGGGGCGTTTCTGTAAGGAAGATCATTATGTTCACCTTTCAGCTTCTTGATCAAATCTATATTGGCAAAGCGATCATAGGCAATTAGGTCACTTTGAACACCCAGAGATGCCCTTTCTCAATACCGAGATCAATCCTCATTCCTTTGCGTGGAGATTTGTTAGAGATCACCGAAGCAATGGCATACGATTTTTGGTTGATGTACAGTTTCATTAAACCTCTGGTTTTTTTATCCCATTTTAAATCATCCTTCATCAGATTATTGAAGGAGACCGATTTTTTCGTCCAATGTCCTTTTTTGTTAGATGTATGGCTTTTGATACTGGTAACTCTCCACACGTTTTTGTCCTGTTTTAGATGCACTCGGATGACAAAATGACGTTGATCCCGCGTCAGGCTCCAGATTCCCTGCTGAATAATATAATGCTTACGTTTTTTCTGATCCATGATCGGATGCAGATTTTCGATCAAGTCTTCATATGTCGGACAAGGAATATTTTTTTTGCCATCATAGACGAGAAATTCACCCGAACCAAGAGCGTCTACTCTAAAAGTATGTTTACCCTTTATGTTGTTAGCCGGTTTAATGTAAATAAACGAATGCTTTTGGAGCATGTCTTGCAAAGCTGCAGAACTCAACGGCTCTGTCTGGGGTATATGGGGAGCCGTCTTCACATTCCCTTTGAGTTTATTCCACCACTGACTCATCTCATCGATCTCTCCTGTGGCGCAATTTATTCTCATTTTTCTAAGTTAAAGGCAGTAACCTGACTGGTGGACGCTGCGACCACCTCTTTATATTTGGCATGAATGTAGTGGTGAGTTGTAATAATCCGATGGAACATCACCTGATCTCCGAGATCCCGAAACAGGTTGTATCCCGGCCTTGTATTCGCCTCAATGAACCAGACTTTTCCCTTTTTGTCGAGCGCGGCGTCAATCCCCAGAATCCGCAAATCAGAGAAGGATTTGTCCAACACATGGGAAGTACGGTGAGCGATCTTGCCGAGAGTTTGAAGGATCTTCTCGATATTTTTGAACCCCGCATCTTTAAGCACTTTCTCCAGAGCGAATGCCTTTCCTCCCTTGGCATAATTAGTGACAAATTGATTCGGTCCGGCGACCTTGGCCACCCATCCGCACAGATTCCACCGATTTTCGGGTTTATGCATGATGATGCGGATATCGAATGGCCTTCCATTATACACGGTAGCCAAGTTGATTCCCTCTTGGACGAAGTATTGCATATCCGGCTCAATTAACTGAGTAACCTCAGTTATCAGATCAGATTGGGGCACCTTTTTGACCTTATCATCAAATCGGACTTCGAACATTTTGCTTTTTAATCGTTGGACACGGATGATACCCGATCCACGCAAACCGGTATTTGGTTTAATAAAAACGGTAGGATATATGCCGAGCATCATCCAAAAGGTTTTGGGTGAATACCAATGCGTCTCCGGAATATGAGGTTGCAAGATTGGATCGGTCAGTAGCACTTCTGACTTTTCCATCTTGTTATTGATTTTTCTAATAGCCATCGTATCACCTCTCTATTTATCTGTATGCTCGTTTTGTCATGTTTTTCTGGTCGCTCACCCGCAGTTATAAAAAGGGGCTTCTATCCGGCAGTCATAAAAAGGGGCTATTATATGTGGATACTTGTCTGTATCGGTAGGATTTTATAAGGAATACACTGTAGCGAGTTAACCCCAATACAGATAGGAACGATCTGTAAATCTCTAATAGACACACATTTCGAAGGGAGTAACGGTATGGCAGGGAGTAAAGGTATGGCGAATTATCGAATTGAACCCTGGAATCACGTAAGAACAGTAAACCCTGACACGTATATACCTCCCGAAGTGGATAAGATCGCCAAACAGGTCATGGCCCAATATAATATGAAAGTTCGGAAAAAGGTCCTGATTACTTCAAAACCCGATAAAGGTGGAGCAATTTGGAAAATAGATACAGACAAAGGGCCCCGCAGTTTGAAACTTTTACACCGTGAACCTGTCAGAAGTCTATTTAGTGTAGCAGCTCAAGATTATTTAGTGAAGAAAGGGGCACGGGTCCCGGCACTGGTTCGTACCAAAGATAAAAAACTTTACGTAGAGGCAGGCGGGAAAATCTGGATTGTCACCGACTGGATCCAACTGAGACCAGCATCCAAGATCGATCTGAAAGGTGCCATGCAGCTTTGTTACGGACTAGGGGAATTTCACAAACATTCCAGAGGATACAAACCACCCTCTAATGCCGCCAAATCCTCACGATTGTTTAAATGGCCGGATTACTATCAAAAAATACAGACAAAAATCGGTTGGATCCGGGAAGTAGCTAAGGTTTACAAAGAATTTCCGGCCAGCAAAAGGCTGCTAACTTTGACGGATAAGTTTGAACAACAAGCCCGTGATGCCCTGGTCCGTCTCAATAAATCCGCTTATTCAAAAATGGTGGCCAAGGGAGAACCTCATTGGGGATTGGTCCATCAAGATTACGGCTGGTCCAATGGTCAGCTCGGTCCCCGCGGTTTGTGGGTCATTGATCTGGACGGCGTCTCCTACGATCTGCCGATACGGGATTTACGCAAATTGATCACCAGCACCATGGAGGACTTTGGCCGGTGGGATTTAAAATGGGCGCGCGGTATGATCAATGCTTATCACAAAGCAAACCCCATTGATGCTGAAACGTATGAGATCCTGTTGATCGATCTGTCCTTACCCAACGAGTTTTACAAGCATATGAAAGAAATGCTCTATCACCCCAAGATTTTCCTTGCGACGGAAGCAAATATGATCCTGAATCAAGTGTTGAAATGTGAACGATCAAAGTGGAAAGCTCTGAAAGAGCTCCAAAAGGATATAAAGAAATTCAAGAGCGGTAACTACAGCAGCACCAAAAAAACCACGCGCAAATCAACAAAAAGTACGGGAAGCAAAAAGAAAAAGGTAAAGGAACCACTACAAAAAAAATCATCTTCCCGACCTTTAAAAAAGAGGAAAAAAAACACTTCGTTCAGCGGAGGTAATATTGAGTGAAAATTTTAATGATTTGCACAGAAAAACTCCCGTTTCCTCCCATTCGGGGGGGGTGCTATTCAGACGTATATCGCGGGTATTGTCCCTCATATCACACTCAAACATGACCTGACCATCCTGGGAAGAACCGATCCCGAGCTTAAAAAAAAGGAAATCAAAAACAAGATTCGTTATGTGCGTGTAGAAGGCAGATACTTTGAAATTTACATGAAAGGCGTTATCAAATACCTGCAAAAGAACGGCAATAAATTTGACATTATCCACATTTTCAACCGTCCTCGTCTCGTCCTCCCTGTTCGGCAGGCGGCCCCTAAAGCACGAATTTTTCTCAGTATGCACAATGATATGTTTGAGCCAAAAAAAATTGATTCAAAAGAAGCACAAGAAGTCATCAAAGAAGTGGAGAAAATCGTCACAGTCAGCGATTATGTAGGTCAAAGAATTAGTACACTCTATCCTTCAGCTTCTTCCAAGCTACGCACGATTTATTCTGGAGTAGATCTCAATCGATTTATACCCTATGAGCAGTCGCAAAAAGCACGTCAAGTTCGTAAAAAGTTACGGAGGCAATTTAAGCTGGGGTCCAAAAAGGTGATTTTATACGTCGGTCGTATTTCTCCCAAAAAAGGAGTCGATGTATTAGTTCGAGCAATGAGCGAGCTAAAAAAACGCCACCCAAATATCGCTCTTGTCGTGGTGGGAAGTAGATGGTTCAGCGATCAGAAAATCAGCGATTACATGGCTTATGTACGTTCATTGGCCTCACGCTCATCTGTCCCCATTATTACCACCGGTTATGTGCCTGCAGACAAAATTCACGAGTGGTTCTGGGCTAGTGATATTTTTGTCTGTGCTTCCCAGTGGGAAGAGCCATTGGCTCGAGTTCATTATGAAGCCATGGCCAGCGGGGTTCCATTCGTGACCACAAAGAGAGGTGGCAATGCGGAGATTGTACAAAACAACAATGGTTTGTTGGTGGATAAACCGGAAGACACCAAATCATTTGTAAAACAGCTCAGCAAACTCTTGGGAAGTAAAACCCTTCGCCAACAAATGGGACGAAACGGTCGTGCTTTGGCATTAAAAAAATATGGTTGGAAGCGAGTGGCCAATGAAGTATTAAATGTTTGGGAAGGTTAACCTTTATGGGCTACTGTCTGTAATCCCCCTGACATTCTCATCACTATTATCTTTTAAGCCCCTACCCGGGTGTAACGATCCAACCCAAGGGGTTTTTTCTATGTCTATTTATTGCTTCCGCCGTGACTCCGCTTGTACCGGCAACATAATTTATTTGTACCATCTCTCAAAGTCGTCAGTCCGGTAAACAGGAGCGTGAAAACATGAAGGGACTGATTCTTTGCGCAGGAAAAGGATCGCGACTGAGGCCGTTAACGTTTTCTCAACCCAAAACATTACTTCCTGTTGCCAACAAACCTGTATTAATGTACGCCATAGAACAGCTTGTACATTCTGGAATTGACGATATCGGGATCGTTATAAACCCTTTTCAAGAAAAAATGATCCGTGAGCAGATCCGCTTGATGAAACCATCTAAACTTTCGATTACATGGATTCACCAGAAGAACCCGCAAGGGATTGCGGATGCCGTACGTCAGGCGGAGCAATTTATAGGCAAGGAACCCTTCCTGTTATTATTAGGGGATAATTTAATTCAGCAGTCATTAGTGGGGATCAAGCGCCAAGTCGTAAGTTTCAAGAGAAATGGTGCCATCATGTTGGCCCGAGTAGAGAATCCCCGTGAATATGGAATCGCTCAAATCGAAGGAGACCGAATTGTCCATGTGGAGGAAAAACCCTCCTCACCGAAATCCAATCTTGCCATTATCGGTGCTTATGCCTTTGATCACAATATATTCACAGCAGTTCGTATGATTACTCCGTCTGTTCGCGGTGAATATGAAATTACGGATGCCATCCAGTGGCTCATTGATCATGGATTTTCCATTTCGTTTTCCATTACCGATCAACATTATTCCGATGTAGGAACGGTCAGTCGATGGTTGGAAGCGAATCATTGGAAAATGGACGAACTCACAGCCGGGCGAAGCCATATTTCCCCTAAATCCACAGTGGATCAGTGCACCATCATTGATCCCGTTTTCGTCGGAGAAGGTTGTACGCTTAAAAACGCCATTATCGGACCTTATGTATCGATACAAGCAGGAGTAACAATCGAGGAGTGTCAGATGGAAAGCAGCATCATTTTGGAAGGGGCTCACCTTAAACGCATCCCGTTCAAAATCAAAAAAAGCGTGTTTGGACGCTATGTTCAATTTAGTAACTACCTGAAGGTTGGGGATTCTGGACAATTGATACTGGGAGACAGATCCTCCATGTACCTGGGAGAGGGAGAAGAGCAGTGAAAAAGGTATTGGTCACAGGATGTGCCGGATTTATCGGCTCTTCTTTGACGGAAGTATTGCTTGCACGTGGATACCATGTGACAGGGATCGACTGCTTCACAGACAATTACGCCCATTGGATGAAACAAAAAAATATCCTTTCTTTCGTTCACCATCCACGCTTTCGCTTCATTCGATCCGATTTACAATCGATAGATTTAAACGTTCTGCTCCAAGACATACACTACATCTTCCATGAAGCGGCCTTGCCGGGGGTTCGTTCAAGCTGGGGGAAAAATTTTTCCCTATATGTACACCATAATATCGCTTGTGTTCAAAAATTGCTGGAAGCCATAAAAGAGAGTCCGGTAGAAAAGATGGTGTATGCCTCATCCTCCTCAGTTTACGGATCCATGGACGGACCGACGGACGAAACCCGATTGCCCGCTCCCTATTCTCCCTATGGTGTATCCAAATTGGCCGGGGAGTATCTGTGCCGGCTTTATCACCATAATTTCGGTGTTCCGGTGGTCTCGTTACGCTATTTTACAGTTTATGGGCCCAAACAACGTCCGGACATGGCTTTTCATCGTTTCATCCGAAATATCTGGAAAGGAAAACCGATCAAGCTATATGGCGACGGCAGACAAACACGGGACTTTACGTATATTCAAGACGCCGTAACAGCAAACCTGCTGGCTGCTGAAAAAGGGCGGCCTGGTGAAATCTACAATATTGGAGGAAGTTCGAAAATTGAATTGATCCAAGTGATTCAATTGCTGGAATCAATCATGAACCGAAAAGCAAAGGTCAGTTTTGAACCAGTGCAACCGGGCGATCCGAAGCATACATGGGCTGATATAAGCAAAGCACGTTCGGAGTTGGGATATTTGCCTTCTTTCCCGATTGAGAAAGGCCTGCAACAACAAGTATCCCACCTGATCGAAATGTTGGAGGAGGATAAACGATGAACATCGCCGTCATCGGAATGGGTTATGTGGGGATCACAACCGCTCTCCTCTTTTGTAAATTAAAGTACAAAGTCGTCGGCGTGGATACCAATGCTTCCAAACTGGAACAGCTGCAAAAAGGCCGTCTCCCTTTGTATGAACCGGGATTGGAAGAACTCCTGAACAGACATCTTACCCAACACACCATTGCATTTACTTCAGACATCGAGCAGGCAGTAAAAACATGCGATATCATTTTCATTACAGTAGGTACACCATCCAAAGCGGACGGCTTCACAGATTTAAGATATATAAAAGAAGTTGCCGGATCGATTGGCCGTTATCAAAACGCCTACAAAATTGTGGTTATGAAAAGTACAGTACCGGTCGGGACCAGCGAAAAAGTGCGTGAATGGGTCATCGAGAATCAATCACAACCTTTTTCCGTAGATGTAGTGTGCAACCCGGAATTTTTGCGAGAAGGAATGGCTCTTTACGATGCCCTGCATCCGGATCGAATTATCATCGGAGCCGAACGTGCAGAAGCTGCTGAGAAAATAAAATATTTATATACGTCCATTGCATCTCCCAAATTGATCACTCGTCTGCGAACAGCTGAGTTGATAAAATACACCGCCAATGCCTTTTTGGCATTGAAAATATCATACATTAACGAAATCGGCCGTTTATGTGATGCCCACGGTGTGGATGTAGGAGATGTGGCTGATGGCATTGGAATGGATCAAAGAATTGGTCGAGCATTTTTAAATGCCGGGATTGGCTGGGGAGGCTCCTGTTTCCCCAAAGACATTGCCTCTTTGATGCATATGTTTGAGCAAAAAAACATCAAACCTGATATTCTCCCTGCTGTCCAACGGGTAAATGAAACACAGGTCACATATTACATCCAGCGATTGGAGAAATTATTGGGCGGTGTCCAGGGAAAAAACATTTCTGTTTTGGGTATTGCATTCAAACCCAATACGGATGACATTCGGGAAGCTCCTGCAATGAAAGTCATTCAGAAACTGCACCAAAAAGGAGCGTATCTGAAAGTATACGATCCCGTGGTATTTAAACACCGGCAGCTTCAGTTACCCGCAATGGTATGTACGAAGGTTGAAGAAGCCTTTGAAGAGAGCGATTGTATCTTCCTGCTGACAGAGTGGGATTCATTTGTGCAAATGAATTGGGAACAATATCTTCCCCTCATGAAAACCCCTATGATCATGGATGGAAGGAACGCTCTTGACGGTCACGCTCTGCGGCAGATTGGATACATGTATTACGGGATCGGAAAAAACGAGAAATGAATCCCTTCGGTCCCTGAGCAATCGTACATCCAACGTCATCGGACCATCCGTAATGGACTGGATCAGCGTAAGTCCTTCTACTTCCCGCTTTCACGCTGCCGGCAAGGGCAATAACCGGTACCCCGAAATGCTACGCAATCTCAGCTCTGCGATGAATTCAATTCCACTTTTCATGGTGTTGATTGTTCAATAAGGTGGGTACGAAAACACTGCTCCCTTAGATTGCAGGTGCACCTTTTTCCCTCTCGCCGCCAGAATTGCTGATGAAAGACTGTCACAGTATGGAGATCACTCTTCACACGAATGGACAAGTGACACCATGAGTCTTATTCCGCCCGTTCCTCTCGTGCAAACCGTTGGATACGGGCTTCAATCTCATCACGTACTCGCCGGAACACTGCCCATTTTTCCTCCTCAGTCCCCGTTGCTTTGGCCGGGTCGTCAAATCCCCAATGTTCCCTTTTGACACGAGGCGGGGTCATGGGGCACTTGTCGTTGGCATCTCCACACAATGTGATCACATAATCCGCCCGGTTCAACAATTCGGGGTCGATCACATCCGAGGTCTGACCGGAGATGTCGATGCCTTTCTCTGCCATCACCTTGACCGCATTGGGATTCAGACCGTGTGCCTCGATCCCCGCACTGTACACTTCAAACCGATCACCCAAGTATTTCTTGGCGAACCCTTCTGCCATCTGACTGCGGCAGGAATTTCCCGTGCACAGAAAGTAGATGATTTGCTTATCATTTTTCATTCTCATTTCCTCCTTCATGAATCATCCAATACACCCAAGCGCCAGTGATCACCCCCAAAGTGGTCACCACCAGATAGAGCCAGATGCTGTTCGGCAACTGATCGATGACAATCGCACCTGCCCCTGCAAATAACAAAAAATATGTACCATGGATTCTACCATCCATTTTCTGTGTATCCACGTCATGATCCGCACTGCACCTTTAACCCTTTTTCCTTTAAGTGGTCAATCTCCCCGCGCATGTCGGGTAAACAGGACAACACACTTTGCATGAAAGGAAACTGGGTCCCGTCCAAGGAGTAAAACACCCACTGTCCCTGACGACGTTCCTTGACCAGACCGGCGTGTTTCAATCGACGCATATGCTGGGACACAGCGGGTTGACTCATTTTCAGGATCTCGACCAACTCGCAAACACACAACTCTTCTTCCTTCAACAGTGCCAAGATCTTCAGACGTGTCGGATCTCCCAATGCTTTGTGACATTCGGCGAGCAGATGAATTTCCATGATCATCACCCCATTCCTATATAAGCATATGGTTATATATTTGTCAAAAAACAATCCCCGCCACATCGGATGATGTGCGGGGATTGTTTCATCTTTCTTCCTCCATCTGATCCTCTTCGGTCGAGATTGCCGTCTCCGACACAGCATCACGGTCCACACCCAAGCGTCTGTACAATTCCTTTCGTTCGGCTTCCCATTCGGCCCAGTCAAAAATCGTATCGGGCATGGGCAGTTCGTCCAAACTCTTCAATCCGAAGTAGTCCAAAAACTCTCGCGTTGTTCCGTACAGAATGGGACGACCCAATCCTTCGGCACGTCCCACTTCCTTCACCAATCCTTTGCGCAGAAGGGATTGGATGGTACGTTCGCTTTTGACGCCCCGCACTTCCTCTACTTCCATGCGCGTAATCGGCTGACGGTAGGCGATGATCGCCAACGTTTCTAATGCTGCACGGGACAGAACAGACCGATTGGGCGCCTGAGCCAGTTTTTCGAAATACGGGCTGTGTTCCGGCAAGGTGGTCATCTGGTATACCTGCGCCACTTCGACAATCTGCACACCACGGCCCGCCTGCCGCCATTCCTCTTGCATCTCGCGAATCGTTTCCCGAACAGTGCGGACATCGGTTTCCAGATACTCGGCAATCTCTTTGGGATGCAAACCCTCCTCACCGGCGGCAAACAACAATCCTTCAATGATCGCCTTCCTCTCCCGCGGTTCCAAGCGACTGATCCCCCCTCACATCTGCCGCAATAATCCACAAATCATCAAACAGCCGTTCCTGTCGGCAAATGATCCGTTTGGCCTTCATCAGCTCCAAAATCGCCAAAAATGTAGTGACGATCCATTCCCGGGTGATACGGCCGCGTTCCACCAGACGTGAAAAGCGGACAGCCCCGCCCTCAGTGCGTAAACGTTCGAGGATCTCGCTGATTCGGTCGCCGATGGAAATCTCCTCCCGTGAAACCCGGGCCACTTGTTGTGATTCTTTCTGCTGACGGAGTACGTCCACAAAAAACTGCAACAAATCGTCCGGCCGGATCCCTTCCAGGGGATTCCGTTCCCGTGCATACGGCGTCAGATCCATCGGGGGACGGGAATAGACCAAACTGCGGCTGGATTCGTGTTCGCGCAACACGTCAGCCAGCTTTTTGTACTTTTTGTACTCCAACAGCCGTTCGATCAGCGCTTCACGCGGGTCGTCCTCTTCCTCCCACTCGGTGTACTCGTCCATTTCCATCTCCGCCGGTTCTTGCCGCGGCAACAACATCTTGCTCTTGATGGCCAGCAATGTGGCCGCCATCACCAGGAACTCGCTTGCGATCTCCATCTCCCATTCCTGCATCGCAGATAAGTATTCCATGTACTGATCGGTAATCCGTGCGATCGGTACCTCGTAGATGTCCACCTCGGCCCGTTCGATCAGATGAAGCAATAGATCCAACGGCCCCTCGAACGTATCCAGTTTGATTTTGACGTCCACATGTCCTTCCTCCCGGACGTCCGTTGATCAGCCTCGGAGTTCCCGTTGCAGATTGGCCATTTCGATCGCCGCAGTCGCCGCTTCCCATCCTTTGTTTCCGGCTTTGGTACCAGCCCGCTCGATCGCCTGCTCGATGGTTTCCACAGTGATGACGCCGAAAATCACCGGCAAACCATTTTTCAAAGCAGCTTGAGAAACACCCTTGGCTACCTCATTGCACACGTAATCAAAGTGGGGTGTCGCCCCGCGAATCACCGTTCCCAACGCAATCACCGCATCGTATTTGCCCGAAGCCGCCATTTGATCGGCAATCAGGGGGATTTCAAACGCTCCCGGCACCCAGGCCACTTCGATGTCCTCCTCATTCGCCCCGTGCCGAATGAGCGCGTCCTGCGCACCGCCCAAAAGCTTGCTGGTGATAAACTCATTAAACCGGCTCACCACGATGCCGAAACGAAGACCTTGTGCCACCAATTTTCCTTCGTACACTTTTGCCACGATGCGATCTCCTTTCTTTTCCATTACAGATTGAGCATGTGTCCCATTTTGTTTTTCTTGGTCAACAGATACCGTTTGTTGGACTCGTTGGGCGGGATCTGGATCGGCACCACTTCGACCACTTCCAGCCCGTACCCTTTCAAGCCGGTGATTTTGCGAGGGTTGTTGGTCATCAGGCGCATCTTGCGCACACCCAGGTCCCGCAAAATTTGTGCACCGATCCCGTAATCACGCAGATCGGGGCGGAATCCGAGCTTCAAGTTAGCTTCCACCGTATCCAGTCCCTGTTCCTGCAATTTGTAGGCTTTTAACTTGTTCAACAACCCGATGCCCCGCCCCTCTTGCCGCATGTAGAGCAATACGCCTGCTCCCTCATCGTTGATCCGCTTCAGCGCAGCATGCAGCTGGGGACCGCAGTCACACCGGTGCGAACCGAACACGTCACCGGTCAGACATTCGGAGTGCACCCGGACCAGCACCGGTTTATCCGGGTCAATCTCCCCTTTGACCAATGCGACGTGTTCCCGGTCGTCCACTTCATTGGTGTAGCCGATGGCCGTGAATTCCCCGAACTCCGTCGGCATTTTTGTCGCGACGACACGTTCGACTAGTTTGTCTTTGCGGTTACGGTACTGAATCAAATCCTGAATCGTGATGATCTTCAAATCGTGTTGCTTGGCGATCTCCATCAGATCAGGAACGCGGGCCATCGAACCGTCTTCCTTGATCACTTCACAGATGACGCCTGCCGGATACGCCCCGCACATCCGCGCCAGATCGACAGCTGCTTCGGTGTGGCCAGCCCGACGCAACACCCCGCCCTTTTTGGCAATCAGCGGAAAGATGTGGCCCGGACGACGGAAATCTTCAGGGCGTGTCTTCGGATCGATCAAGGCCCGGATAGTGGCCGACCGCTCATAAGCGGAAATGCCGGTCGTGCAGCTCACGTGATCGACGGACACCGTAAACGCCGTCCCATGCGTATCGGTGTTGTGGTGCACCATCGGCGGCAGATCCAACTCCTGCGCCCGTTCCTCAGTGATGGGCACACACACCAACCCGCGCCCATACTTGATCATGAAATTGATCACATCCGGCGTGGCCTTTTCCGCCAACGCCACGAAATCACCTTCGTTTTCGCGGTCCTCGTCGTCCACCACAATGATGACGTTTCCTTGCATCAGTTCGTATATGGCTTCTTCAATCGGGTCGAAGGAATACATCTCCCCCGCCTCCTTTCGCGCATGTTCACCTCAGCCACAGATCATGCGAATCCGTTTTTTCGGAGCGTCTCCAGGGTCAACCCGCCGTTCTCTTTGGTTTTACCCATCATTTTGGCAATATATTTGCCGATCATATCACACTCAATATTGACCGGATCTCCCACTTTGGCAGCATGAAGTTGGGTATGTGCCAAGGTGTGTGGTATCACCGATACAGTGAAGAAGTCCTTGCCTACATCCACCAGTGTCAAACTGATCCCGTTGACCGCGACAGACCCCTTTTCCACCATAAACTGAGTCAGTTCCTGCGGAACCGAAATCCGGAACAGCACCGCATTTTCATACGGCGTCCGATCTGCGATCGTACCGACGCCGTCCACGTGTCCTTGGACGAAATGGCCACCCAACCGTTGACCGGCAGCCAATGCGCGTTCCAGATTCACCGGTGAACCAACCGACAGGGAACCCAAGTTGGTTCGTTTCATCGTTTCCGGCATCACGTCGGCGGTGAAATCATCCTCCCCAAAACGGGTCACAGTGAGACACACACCATTGACGGCGATGCTGTCCCCCAATTGCACCCCTTCCAACACCTTGCGGCAGGCAATGGTGAGTTCCATCGCCATCCCCTGCCGGGCCATTTTCCGGATCGAACCCACTTCTTCGACAATCCCCGTAAACAACCGGATCCCTCCTTTACGACGGAAATACGGGATATCCGATCACGCACAAATCCTCGCCGAAGCGTTGCACCTCGAGATCCCGGAGGTGAATCGCCTCTGCCATCGTCTCCCGCTCTTGCCCTTCAACGGAAGTGGGACTGTTTTGCCCGCCCAACAACTTGGGGGCGACAAATGCGATCACTTTGTCCACCAACTGTTCCCGTAACAATGCAGCGTTCAGCGTGCCGCCACCTTCCACCAAAACTGACAGCACACCGTGTTCACCCAATACTTGCATTACGCGGTTCAAATCGACGCGTGGACCGGGCCCGGTAGGTACGATTTTGACCCCTTTGGCACGCAATTGTTCCTCTTGGTTCAGGTCCCGCTCATCAGTGCAAAATACCCACGTCGGTGCTTCCGTCACGTCCGCCACCGGCGTGTCCAACGGAAGACGCAGTCGACTGTCGATCACCACCCGGATCGGATTGCGGCCCCCTCCCGGCAATCGCGTGGTCAATCGCGGCTTATCAGCCAATACGGTGCCAACTCCCACCATGATCGCATCATGAATGTGACGTAGTCTGTGCACTTCCGCCCGGGCGGCTTCTCCCGTTACCCACCGGCTGTGCCCGGTGTGCGTCGCGATTTTGCCATCCAGCGTCGAAGCTGTTTTTAATGTGATAAATGGTCTGCCCGTCCGTCGGTGATGAAAATACGCTTCATTCAGCCGGAGACATTCTGTCTCCAGTACGCCCATCACCACCTCGACGCCCGCTTCTTGCAAGCGTCGAATGCCGCTACCCGCCACACGCGGATCAGGGTCTTTCGAACCAATCACGACTGTTTTCACACCAGAGGCGATTACTTTTTCCGTACATGGAGGCGTGCGTCCATAGTGATTGCACGGTTCCAGCGTGACATACAACGTGCTGCCGGCAGCTTCCGGGCCGGCCATATCCAGCGCGTGCACTTCCGCATGCGGTGTTCCCGCACGCAAATGCGCCCCCATCCCGATCAACCGGCCATTCTTGACCGCCACCGCCCCCACCAGCGGATTGGGCGAGGTTTGCCCCTCGGCCGATCGCGCCAAATGCAACGCCAACCGCATCCATTTTTCATGGTGCTCCATATCCTGTCTCCTTTTCTGTCGGGGATCGCGACGGGTACAGAAAAAGCCCCGGAGATCCGGGGCTTGTGAAAACGTGAACAAGGATGGCGCATAATACTCGAGTGCATAGTAAAATAAACCTTCCACACGAGATTGGTTTATTTTACCAATCCCACAAAAAGGATACACGCATCCCGTTCATCCTTCTCCCATCCAGACTCTCACTGTCGGCCCCGGAGTTTCACCGGATCCACCGCGAATTCGCGGGTCACGGGCTGAGGCGGAACCGTCCGCCATCACCGCCGGTCGGGAATTTCACCCTGCCCCGAAGGATTTTACGGATGTTGACTATACGGTTGTACTTCAAAGTATAACGGAAGTCGAAACAAAAGTCTACGTGAACAACCCTCATTTAATGGCTTCTTCTCTGACAGCTGGATCGTGACGCCAAGGCAGGCCCACTCGCATGCACAAATAACACATCACCGAGAAAAAGATGGAGATGATCGTCGTGTGCAACAGCGCAAGGATCAGCTGGATGCCTGACAGCACACTGGCAATGCCGGTCGCCGCCTGCAGTGTGACAAACACCCATGCGAACCAAGCGGCACGCACCAGCTCACGACGTTGGCGGTAATATCGGACGGTGACCCACACCAGAGCCGCCACCAACAACCACAGAGAATATGCCGCGCTTCGATGCAACAGATGGATGCCCGCCGAACTGGTCCAATCAGGCAGCCAATGTCCGCCACAACCGGGGAAGTTTTCTCCGCAACCCAGGCTGGAGCCGGTATGACGCAAGTATGCGCCTGTGTACACGACGAGATACGTGTATACGGTTATCCCCCATACGCCGTATTTGTATCGAGTGGACACAGCGCGGTCGGGGGACGCGTCTCCTTTGTCTTTTTGCTCCAAATACAAGACCAACAATACACAAGCAGCCAGCGACATCAGAGAAAATCCGAAATGGAGAGCCAATACGGCGTCTGATTGTCCCCACACCACAGCCGCCGCTCCCATCAATCCCTGCAACACCACAAAAAAGACACTGGCGATGGCCAACCACAACATCACGCGATCCTGGCGAAACGCCTTCCATGCCCAAACTGCCAAAATCACGACGAACAAACCGACCAGCCCAGAGACGACGCGGTGGCTGTACTCCACCCATGTCTGAAACGTGGCATAGGTCGGAAACACTTTTCCGTTACAAAACGGCCACGTATTGCCGCAGCCTTTTCCCGAACCCGTTTTGGTCACCAGCGCTCCCATGAGCAAAATAAGATAAAGCCCGAACGCGGTGGTCCATGCAAACCATTTCAATCCTCGACTCACTAGGGTCCCTCCTCTGACGCACCACCTTCGTTCCTATCATAACACAGCACGCAAAAATTAGACCTGTTGCCATAAAAAGCGGCACAAACTTGCCACAGACCCTTTGTTCCCTGCGTTCCACTGGCAAAAAACTTTACTTTCTCACTTCCCAGCCTTGAAGTATCATGATCATGAAACCGCCATATCGTGGGAGGAAGTGCCATGAAGATCCAATCGCCACTGACTGTCTCCGATATCCTGAAACGCCCACTGTTTCGACACGCCAAAGTGGCGGCCGGCTCCCGCGGCCTGCACCGTGAGGTGAAATGGGTTCACATTCTGGAGATCATGGACGGCTCATCTTATGTACGGGGGAACGAATTGATTCTCATGACCGGGGTGGGGCTGGGAGAGGAAAAAGAGTTGAAGGTGCAGTTTGTTCGCGAACTGTGGGAAAGCGGTGTGTCCGCCCTGGCCATCGAATTGGTCCATCGATTCGTTCACCTGTCAGAGGAAACCAAAGCCTTTGCCGACCAGCACGCCTTCCCGATCATCGTGTTTGAAGAACCGGTTTCCTTCATTGAAATCACACAGGATATTCACGTCGATCTGATCCATCGTCATCACCGGCAGTTGTTGGCGTTGGAACGGCTCTCCCATCAATTTCACCAGCTGGCACTGAAGCCGCAGGGAGCGACAAACATCCTTCGACTGCTTCATCAGGAAACGGGGTATGTGGTCCGTTTGGTCGATTATCTTGGCGAAGACCTGGTATATCCCGATTTTCGAGAATTCCCGGAACATCCGCATGTCTTTTCTCATCCGATCGTCGTCCTGGACGTTCAAGTGGGTGAGCTGCAAATGAGTGGTTCCACCGCACCGACTGACTACGCGCGATTGGTCATAGAACGCGCGGCTACTGCACTCGCCCAGGAACTGTTGCGAAGCATTTCGTTGGAAGAACGCCAGTTACGTGTGACTCAGCAGTGGATCGATCACCTGATTGAATCGGGTTCGACCCGGCCTCCCAAGGAGCTTTCCGAAGCTGTCGATCAAGGTGGACATCTCGCGATTTGTGCGGTTGAGCCGCACCGTGGAACCGACCCGGATGACAACCGTGTGGAAACCATGCAAAACATCGCCTTGCTGAAGTGGACGCACACCATACGAAATGAATTAGCCTTACTAGGCGTCAGTGTATGGAGCGCTCCGCGCGAAGGACTCTGGATCCTGGTTCTCGCTGACCGGACTCCCGCCGCCAATCTGTCGTTTCAGGACCGATTGCGCCGTGGATTCGACCGTGTGTGTGTCCAGTCCCCCAGCTGGTCTCATCTCGTTCCCTTTGAATGGAAAGCGGGAGTCAGTTTGGCCTTTAACCGCTGGGAACAAGCGCCTCAAGCGTGGCGGCAAGCCGTTGCGGCCTTGTCCCTCGTCAAGTTCGCCGCCGATGACCCGGCCAACGACGAGGAAAGCACTGCGTCGGCTCCTGTCGTCTACTGCGAGGGTCTCCATGCGTGGCAGTTGTTTTTGCAGGTATCTCCCTCCGTTTTGGAGCAATACGTGGAAGCCCAGATCGGGCCGCTTTTAACGTACGACCGGGAACATGGAACCAAACTGACCAACACACTGGAAGTGTATCTGTCTGAAAACCTGTCCAAACAACAGACGGCCAACGCCTTGTACATACATCGCCAAACACTGTACTATCGGTTGGAACAGATCGGGCAATTGTTGGGAAAAGATTGGGATTCCCCGGTTCGACGCCTCGCGCTGGAGACCGCTTTGTCGGCACATCGGTTTCTCCAAGTGCAACGGAGATAAACATGCTGGGGCTTTTTTGTCATTCCTTATGGGAACAATGTTTTCCCAGGTGAGAGACTGAACAAGCCCTTCCGAGTGTAGACCCGGAGAGCGCAGGGAATTAATTTCATCGCGGGTAATTTTCTCTAAGCGGAGCGTACTTCGCCTACGTCCCACGCTCGTTTGGTGCGGAGTGGCCATGATGTGCCGAGCCGAGAAAGCAATGTGGGCAATATTAAGAACCCCATTAATAAAAAACCCCACACAGCCAAAGCCGTGTGGGGATCATTTAGGGAAATGAGGGTATTCATCAAAAGTGATTATACTGTCAGCTTGCTGCCCAAAGCTTCCTCGGGCGAGACGTAGTCCAGGTTGAACGATTCGGCTACACCACGGTGTGTGATGCGACCTGCGGCCACGTTGACACCGCGCAACAGAGCGGGATCTTCATGCAGTTTTCCCTCGGCGAGCCGCAATACATAAGGCAACGTGGCATTGGCCAGGGCCAACGTTGAGGTTCGCGGCACCGCACCAGGCATGTTGGCCACGGAATAATGGACGACGCCATACACCGTATAGGTGGGTTGTTCATGTGTTGTAACCCGGTCCGCCGTTTCGACGCAACCCCCTTGGTCCACGGCCACATCGACGATCACCGATCCAGGTTTCATCTTGGCCACCATTTCCCGCGTCACCAATTTCGGTGCGCGTTTACCTGGGATCAAAACCGACCCGATCACCAAATCCGCTTGCTGCACCGCTTCTTCGATGTTGTAGCGGTTCGACATCAACGTGCGGATGCGTCCGCCGAAAAGGTCGTCCAGTTGGCGCAGACGCTGCCCGTTCACGTCCAAAATGGTCACCTGGGCACCCAGACCAACCGCCATTTTCGCGGCATTGGTTCCTACCACGCCACCGCCCACGATCACCACATTGGCCGGAGGAACGCCAGGTACACCACCCAAGAGGACACCCAATCCCCCTTTCGGTTTCTCCAACGATTGCGCACCCACTTGAACGGACATTCGTCCCGCCACTTCACTCATCGGTGCCAACAGCGGCAGCGCGCCGTTATCGAGCTGTACCGTTTCATACGCAACCGCCGTGACACCCGATTGCACCAACGCATCTGTCAACGCCCGGTCGGCTGCCAGATGAAGATACGTGAACAGCAACAAATCGCTCCGGAAATAGCGATACTCTTCCGGCAGCGGCTCTTTTACCTTCAATACCATATCCGCCGACCAAGCTTCTTCTGCGGACACCATTTGCGCTCCGGCCTTTATGTATTCCTCATCAGCAAAACCGCTTCCCTCTCCGGCTCCCTGTTGGACCCACACTTCATGTCCCGCGTCCTTGAGCGCCTGGACACCCGCAGGGGTGATGGCCACGCGATATTCTCTGTTTTTGATCTCTTTCGGTACACCGATCCTCATCAACCGTTCCTCCTGTTTCAGATCTTGCAAACGCTTTCTGTTCTTAACCTTATCAAAGGAGGAACAAGGTGAAATCAGACAAATTGTAAGAAAAAAGAGGAGTGGCTTTAGACATTCTCAGTTGCAGACAACTTCTCTGGTATTCCCAGGTGAGCGAAGACCCGGAAAGCGCAGGAATGAAGTCGTGGGCACTTCCTCTAAAAGAACCAGGATAATGAGTAGTGATAAAAGAATATAAAAAAATTGTTGTTGTGAGAAAACTGTTCTTTGCGTTTAAATGAAGAAAGCTAGCATACACATTAGAGGTGATTGTGTTGGTTAGTGATGTGAAAATCGAACAATTAAAATCAATTGGAGAACATATTAATGAGCTTTCGGAACTCCTGATACAGGTAGTAGAAGATGGTGCGTCGATTGGCTTTTTGCCACCATTGAGGTTTTCAGATGCTAAAAAATATTGGGAAAACACATTAAACCCTGAAGTGATACTGTTTGTCGCTAAAATAAACAATCAGATAGTCGGAAGTGTACAATTGCATTTATGTACGAAGCAGAACGGTGGTCATAGAGCCGAAATTGCAAAATTAATGACACACCCTCATTATCGACGTAATGGTATCGGTCGTTCACTAATGCAAAAGGCTGAAGAAAGAGCAAAGCATGAGGGTAGGTCGTTATTAGTTCTCGATACAAGAGAAGGAGACCCTTCTAATCACCTTTATACTTCAATGGGTTATATTCGGGCTGGACGAATTCCTCATTATGCGAAATCTGCAAGTGGCGAATTACATGCAACTATTTTCTATTATAAACAGTTAATCTGATGAAGCTACTGATCGGGATCGAGGAAGGAAGCGACAACCGGCCCAGCGCCATAAAACAAAGCAACCCAGGAGCAGCAACTACCTAACCGGAGCAACTGGTTGCTTCTGGTACGTCATGAACGGGGAACTTTCAACGCGCGTTTTTTATCGATACATATGCAATTTCCACACTTCGGTGCGTGTCCTTCCCCGATAGGACAAATTCTCCGTTAAAAGGGGATTGTGTATCAACCAAGTGATTAGTGAAGGTAAGTTTTTAATGTTCCATTTTTCGTGCTTCTTCTGATTTGTGTGTTCCGATTTGGTGCAGCCGAAGGACTTCCGCAGATGGAGTACATAAAAAACGAGCACGCAACGGTCTACCTTGCACCACCATGAATCGCTTCATATCCAGCCATGATCTTTCGACCCTGACCAAACATTTCACAACCCATGATGATGGTTCGTTCGATCATACAGGATCCCTTCATAACCCCATACAACCGAGCGGCTGTATGGGATCATTTCGGCACCCTGCACGATCTTCGCTCGACGCCGTACGATCGGTTGGGACCCCGCTGCAATCAGGTTGATACCCGACTGCAACGGAGCCTTTCCCAACCGTACGGCATCTTCCCTCCAACTGCATACAAGCCAATAGCATGACCTGCATGCAGTCTTTGGTCGATCCATCTGTACCCCCATTCACGGGAGCACAGATGGATCTGAGCTCAACCGTTGCGTACTCGCATCGTTATCATGACTCCGTGATGAGACATTTATCCCTGCGACGGGAAGGAAATTACAGGAAATTCAGCGAGTAGCGGTATGGTGTTCGGCGTCAAAGCCACTCAGTGGAGGAATCGACACCCCTCAACTGCAAAACGCTATTTTACAAGTGCGTATGGTTCATCCCACCGGTTCTTCCTCTTCCCGTTTGACCTTCACCGGCTCAGGAGAGAGGCAATCGTTGTGGATCAGATCGTCCAACGTCTCCCGGCGGACGACGACTTTCGCTTGACCGTCCCGGACGAAAATCACCGCAGGTCGACGGATGCGGTTATAATTGTTGGCCATGCTGTAGTTGTATGCCCCCGTACAACTGACCGCCAGAATATCTCCCGTTCGCGGTGACGGCAGAGACAGATCCCAGATCAACATATCCCCACTCTCGCAACATTTGCCGGCGATCGAAACCACTTCCGTCGGTTCTTCCGCAGCACGGTTCGCAAGTAGTGCCTCATATTTGGCTTGGTACAACGCCGGACGGAGGTTGTCGGTCATTCCCCCATCCACGGCGACATATTTGCGCACACCGGGTACCTCTTTCATCGTCCCAACCGTATAGAGCGTGGTCCCCGCCTCACCGACGATGCTGCGGCCTGGTTCCAGCCAGACTTCCGGAATCGCCGGTTCACCGGCGAACGCTGTTTTCACAGCATCGGCGATGGCTTGAACATAATGGCGGATCGGCAAAGGATGATCCTCCTCCTGATAACGAATGCCGAATCCGCCGCCCAGATTCAAAATGCGGGTTTCCACCTCGAGTGTTTCTCTGCATTTACGGGCGAAGGCGGCCATCTTATCCACCACCAGACGGAATCCGTCCGTTTCGAAAATTTGCGAGCCGATATGGCAGTGGAATCCTTCCAAAGACAGATGTGCCGCATCCCGAGCCATTTTGGCGGCCTCGATCGCTTGTCCGCTGGCCAGATCGAAACCAAACTTGGAATCTTCTTGGCCGGTTTGGATGTATTCGTGCGTGTAAGCTTCGATTCCAGGTGTCACCCGGAGCAATATGCGGGCGTTCATCCCTTTTTCTCCTGCCAGATCGTTTAACATGGACAACTCCACAAAATTGTCCACAATAAACAGCCCGATTCCGGCTTCCAATGCCATCTTCAATTCAAACGGCGTTTTGTTATTGCCGTGAAAATGAATGTGTTCAGGCGGAAATCCTGCCTGAAGCGCCGTATGCAACTCCCCGTCCGAGACGACATCCAGATGAAGACCCTCTTCGGCGACAAGACGGCACATGGCCAAGGTACAAAACGCTTTGCTGGCATAAGCCACCTGATGCGGCAGTCCCGTCTCAGCCATCGCAGACCGGAATTCCCTCATCCGTTTCCGGATCAAATCTTCGTCCATCACATACAGAGGCGTGCCGAAACGGCGCGCCAATTCCACTGTATCGCATCCCCCGATTTCGAGGTGGCCGTATTCGTTGATGCGGCTGGTTCCATGTAAATGCACCGTTGTCTCCTCCCATAAACCAGTAGACAGTCCGTGCTTTCACACAGTGTCGTATTATTTTATTGATATTCATTATATATCAGATGGATTGGGGTTCAACAAGAAATCGGTTCCCATGCATATTTGGATACAAACAAAAAAGGCGAATCGGTCAGCGAATCGCCAACAAGGTGAAAGTTCCATTTCGGGAGAAGACCAACCTTCAGCACTAAACCGTCCCCTCCCCTTCCAATTCCCCACTCGCATATTTCAAAATCAGCTCCACTGCTTTAGTGGTCACCGGTGCCCCCCAGTCCGCACGGTCGTGATTTTCCATCTTACCGATGTCGCCGATCCCAACGACAAACGGGGCTTCGATCTGATTCAACACATCAACTGTATCTCCATAGATGCGAAGCGGCTCTCGGTGCAACTCATGTCCATCCTTGTCCACCCGGTGATGGACGATATTGCCGTCTTGGTCCAACGCTACATCCACCGGTGTTCCGGACACTCTCCGACTGTCGGATGCCACGGCGATCACCCCCAGCACCTCGATGTCGGGATGATTGGCCACATACTCCAGTGCGCGTTCTCCCCGCCCTTTTTGATTCCACCCACAATCATCGAACATAACCAATACCGGATCGTGCTTGGCAGAACGGATCATCTCCACGATTTCCTCCCCGCTCAGTGGTGTCGGATTTCCCGCCGAGGAAGAGATACACCGTCCTCCCACCTGACGGGCCACTTCCTCGACGGTCGCTTGTGCCACACGATCGCCGTCCGTGATCAGAATCACCTTCCGTTTGGCCATGTTGCTCATCCTTTCGGCTTAAAGATCACCGCCGTCAAGAAACCGAAAATGATCGCTGCGGAAATCCCCGCACTGGTGATCTGGAAAATCCCCGACAACACCCCGATCGGTCCGTGATCCTTTGCCTCCTGTAATGCGCCGTGAACCAATGCGTTGCCGAAACTGGTGATGGGAACAGTCGCACCCGCTCCGGCAAATTTGATAAGAGGTTCGTACAAGCCGATCCCATCGAGAATCGCCCCCGCCACGACCAATATGCTTAACACGTGGGCCGGCGTGAGTGGTGTCAAATCCATCAACAATTGCCCGATCACGCAGATCAATCCACCGATCAAAAAAGCAGTCCAAATCGTACCCACACTTCTTCCTCCTTTTTACAGATGAAACACCAGCCACTGAAATAGCGATCCCGCCACTTTTCCCAGTGCCATGGCCATCAAAAGATGGAGCAAGGCATCCTGCATCGCCAGCCGCTTGGCCAAAATGGGCAACACATTGATCACTTCGGTCAACGCCGCGGCCAACAAACCAATAAAACAACCCGCCAACAGTCCGACTACTGCCGTCAGCCAGATGGGACCGTCAAATGACCATCCTCGCAAATCCAACCACGTTGCCGTTACGGCACCCGCGACGATGGCATATTCGTATGCGTGAATCCGATGAGGGGTCTTGGACCATTGAGCCAGACGCGGTACGATGTCCAACACCGTTATAAAAGCAACAAACCCGCTTCCGACCGCAATCCCGCCTGCAAACCCGATCCCGATTAACGCCGCGTATTGCCAGATGATCATGATTGGGTCCGCTCTTTTTGTTTTTCGTGTTCGATGATATATTGATCCAGGTTTTCCTGATACAAATACATCTCCAACTCCAACGGACTGGGTTCGTCATTTAACCGTCGTTTGAACAGATGGTTGAAAAAGACGATCATCCCGATCCCGATACCCAATGAATACGGAATTTGCAACACCAGCGGTTCGTGTACGCGTTGTCCCGTCATCAGGTAATAGATGCGTTCGTGTACTTCACGCATACTGACATCGGTGTGAAAATTCATAATGGCCAAAGCCGAACCCACGAATAACAACAACCAGACCCCCGCCACCCACCACAGTCGCGGTGTGATACGAACAGTTTGCAATTCGATGATGACTTGCGCCGGACCGATGCTGCGCACGTCAAGACCTGGGAACGCCGATCGGATTCGACGCACTACGTCGATCAGATCCAACACGGCCAGATTTCCGTCTTTGAAGTCTGGCTCAAATACCGGGATCTCCCTGACTGCGGCATAAGGATCATCCACGATGACTTGTGCCACATCACTAAGCCGCAGGATCTGTCCCGGACGCGCGGTCACTTTTTTGCGGAGGCGTACATAGACCATGGAAGACACCCGGGACAACTCCTTTCCTGTCCTAAGTCTTCTGTTTGGAGTTAGTATGGAACGGAACCACTTGGAACATGCAAAGAAAAAAGCACCTCTCGGTGCTCAGATGGTTGACAATCCCGTGGCCCAAATTTCCCGTCCCCATATCTGATCAATCGATCCGAACGCAACGTTTTCCCAGGAGAGCGTCCGAACCCGGCAGTTTCAAAATCCGCTAAGTGAACTTACTTTGCCCGCGCCCTGCGCTCCCCGGTTCGGAACGGCCAAGACTCCTTCCTTGCAAACGGCCTCGACCACTGTGTCAACAGTCCATGACCTCCCGCTATTTTCAATCGTCCATGTTGGTGTCCATTTCTTCTCTCATTTTGCGGATGATCTTCTTTTCCAAACGGGACACCTGGACTTGCGAGATACCCAACCGCTCTGCCACTTCCGACTGTGTCTGGTCCTTGTAATAACGCAGGTACACGATCAGCCGTTCCCGCTCATTCAAACGATCGATCGCTTCCCGCAGCGCCATGGTGTCGAACCATGCATGTTCCGCCTCATCGGAAATCTGATCCATCAACGTAATAGGGTCTCCATCGTTTTCATACACCGTTTCGTGAATGGAAGCGGGAGACCGATTGGCTTCCTGCGCGAAAACGATCTCTTCTGGCGGCACCTGCAATATATCAGCGATTTCCTGAACGGTCGGTGCCCGTCCCAATTCTTTAGCCAAATCATCCTTCACTTTTCGAATGCGGTTGGCCAGCTCCTTGAGGGATCGGCTCACTTTGACCATCCCGTCGTCACGAAGAAAACGTTGGATCTCGCCGATGATCATCGGTACCGCATACGTTGAAAATTTCACCTCATATGACAGGTCAAATTTGTCAATCGCTTTGAGCAGCCCGATCGAACCGATTTGAAACAGGTCCTCCGCTTCATATCCCCTGTTCATGAACCGCTGAACCACCGACCACACGAGGCGGATGTTGTGCCGAACCAACCGGTTGCGCGCTTCTTCATCTCCATCTTGGCTCATCTGAATCAACCTTTTGACCTCTTCATCCGACAGGTGGGGGTGCTTGGCGTTGCGTACGTCCGCATCCATGGGCAACCCTCAATTGCTCATCGTTTGATGATGGGTTTTGAGCTGCTTGACCAACCGTACCGTCGTACCGTAACCGGGGCGTGAGAGGATTTCTACTTCGTCCATAAAATTTTCCATGATGGTAAATCCCATACCGGACCGCTCCAGCTCCGGTTTGGATGTATAAAGCGGTTGGCGTGCCTGATGGATGTCCGGGATCCCCACCCCGCGATCCTCGATCACGATGCTGACCTTGGAACCTTCGATTTCGGTCCGGATGGTGATGATGCCGTCCTCCCGTTCCTCATATCCGTGGATGATGGCATTGGTGACCGCCTCGGACACCACGGTTTTGATATCTGTCAACTCCTCCATCGTCGGGTCCAGTTGCGAGATGAAGGAAGCGACCGCCACCCGAGCAAAAGACTCGTTTTCCGACCGGCTGGCAAACCGCAATTCCATGAAGTTATTATGTATGCGGTTCATGATGCCACCTCACAAGCCGAAATCGCCGCCTGTTCACTGTCATATCGTTCTAATATTTTAAATAATCCAGACAACTCGAATAAGCGGGTGATCGACGGATGGACGGCACACAACACCATCTTCCCTCCGAGTTGAGAAATCCGTTTGATCCGTCCCAGAATGACACCCAAACCGGAACTGTCCATGAAGGTCAGTTGGGACAAGTTCAATACCAAATCCGTATATAATCCGGTTAACAGCTCCTCTTCAATCCGGGTTCTTACTTGTTCAGCAGTATGATGGTCTAATTCTCCCGACAACCGCACGACCAATATATGACGGTGCCGCACCACTTCAACGGCGAAGCTCAATAATCCTCACTCCCCTCTTTTTTCCACCCACTATTTCTACAGCCTGGTGATTCTTTCCTTCCCGCTGACAAAAGAACAAAAAAATCGGGGACATTTGTCACCCGATCGAATGAAATGTGCCCCGTCAGGAAGTGGACGGGGAGCTTGCCTTTTCCGGAATCCACAACACCGATTTGCTCACCCGTTTCCACGTCGCCCACAAACCGGCACGCGAGATCGGCAGCGGGCTGTTCAATGCCATTCTACTGACAATCCGCCCGTCCTTGACGATTTGAATCTCACCGATCTTTTGCCCTTTGGCCACCGGGGCATTCAACTCTTCCCACACAATGCGGCGTTGGTATTGTTGCGGTTTGTCTCCCTTTTTCATCAGGATACTCAGCGGATACGGCGCTTTGACACGAATCTTTCCGGGATCCCCTTTCTCCACCCGGAGTTCGGCGATCGAATCACCTTTGCGGTAGATCAACCGGTTGGTGTATTGCGAATAAGCAAAATCCAACATACGGGACACTTCATGGTTGCGCGCCTTGGCATTCGGTTCCCCCATCACGACGGCAATGACGCGGAAGGTGCCTTTTTTGGCGGATGCGGACAAGCAGAATTTCGCCTCCGAGGTATACCCGGTTTTCAGTCCGTCCACACCGGGATAAAATTTGACCAATCGATTGGTATTGACCAACCAGAAAGGCTTCGAAGTACCCTGCCGGAGATAATCTTCGTAAATCCGTGTGAAATTGGTGATCTCCGGATGTTTCAGCAACTCCCTGGACATGATGGCAATATCATGTGCGGTGGTGACATGCCCTTCCTCCGGAAGACCGTTCACGTTGCGAAAATGTGTATCCCTCATCCCCAAGGCTTGTGCGCGTTGATTCATCTCGTTGACAAATGCTTCTTCAGTACCACTGATATGTTCCGCCAGGGCAACGGATGCATCGTTGGCCGACGCCACTGCAACCGCCTTCAACATATCCCTCACCGTCATACGTTCACCGGGCTCCAAATAAATTTGCGAACCGCCCATTTGCGCCGCATGTTCGCTGACGCGGACGAGGTCGCCATACTTGATCTTTCCCTGATCCAGCGCCTCCAGCACCAACAGCATCGTCATGATTTTGGTAATCGACGCAGGCGGCAGTTTTTCGCGCCCGTTTTTTTCATACAGAATGGTACCCGTATCCGCGTCCATCAGGATGGCGGAACGAGCTTGGGGTGCCAAATCGCGCTCTTCCGCAAACGCGCGCGGCATCATTCCCGATAACAACAAAGCAAACATCAAAACGGACAACATGATTCGAGATCGCATGGATCTTCCCTCCTATCCTGACTAGCTTTAGTGTGAGCGGCGGATAGGAGGATTATTCCAACGATCTGCCACTTTTAACCACGATGATATAAATAGGTAAGATACGGGTCTTTTCGTTTCTCAGTCCGGACTGTGTCGTCCCATCGCCGTTGGATCGATGTGTAACGACCGGAGGAGGACCATACTTTACGAGCCATCCGGAAAAATTTGGGTGGCGCGGCCAGCCGGGAGCATAATGCTACATATTCCGATGGCCGGAGCGGATATTCTTTGTGATAGCCGTCCAAAAAACGCGACATCTCCTGCTCTGGCCATCCGTGTCGCGGAAAATGATACTGCATCAATTGAGCCAAATCCCGAACCCGGTCATCCCAAGCCATGCGCTCGTAGTCAATCAACCACACCTGCTTTTTCTCATCCGTGAGGATGTTTTCATGATGAAGACTGCCGTGACACAATACGCTGACCGGCCCGTTCCCCGATCGTCGCCATTCCTCTGCACGTTTCCACGACTGCCAGGCAAGTTGCAGACGATATTCCAAAAAAGAGAGGTGCTTCATCCCATCAACAGGGGTAGCCCAACCAGTACGTACGTTGCTGAGCCAACGCCACTGCGCCATCAAATATTTCGGCCACAAACCGTGTTCCTGTCGCCGCGAAGGGCATCGGTGATGGCGATAACGCTTGAAACAGGCATGATATTGTGCCAACGCACAAGCGGCCGATCTCAACCAATCGTGTTGCCGGGGCGACACCTCTTCTACGTTTTGCAACCACTCTTCCATGTAATAGGGTTGATCTCGATGTATCACCAACCACTGACCACCCTTAGTCGGAATCGGTGCAGGCAGACGGGTGAACCCCCTTTTCTTCACATGCTCCACTACATGGGCAATAAAGTCGAGGTCTTTCATCTTGCGGGCATTTTTAAACGCATACACACCTTGATCAGTTTCCACCCGATAGGCTGCGCGTACCTTTTCCAAGCGGGTAACACGAATGGAATAATGATTCTCGATCAACATCCGCACTTCCAACGGCTCTATGGTGACATCCGCGCGTAGCATTAGGCCCCTCCTCCACACATCGGACATTATTATTTATGTGTATGTTCCGAGAGGAGATGGGTTCATGACCCCGTTTGAGCAAAGATAAAAAAAGGGAACCCAACGGTTCCCCGAACAATATCTCATATATTTACGATTCCGTTTCGATCCACGATGTGGCGGACCAACTTCGGCGCCATCACCGATTGCTTTGATATTTCGTATGCCGCCAATACCTGCGCCTTCACTTCGTCAATGCGCGACAAATCATTGGCATGGAGCGTAGCGAGCGGTGTTCCCTTTTGTACCGCATCCCCGATTTTTTTGTGGAGAACGATGCCCACCGCGTGATCGATCCGGTCTTCCTTGGTGGCACGTCCCGCTCCCAGCTTCATCGCCGCCAAGCCGATCTCTTCCGCTTGCAGAGCGGATACCGCCCCTTCAACCGGGGAGACTACCTCGATCCGATGTTGCGCTTGCGGTAGCCGTTCCGGATGGTCCACAACGTCGGCATCTCCCTGTTGTGCCCGAATAAACGCACGAAACTTCTCCAATGCAGCGCCGTCTTCCAATTTGGATGCCAACAGGGCACGCGCTTTCGTATACGTAGACACCACCCCGGCCAGTAACACCATCTGCGCTCCCAGCGTCAAACTCAGCTCAGTGAGATCCGCCGGTCCCTCACCGCGCAGGGTGTCGATCGCCTCCTTCACTTCCAACGCGTTGCCCACAGCAAACCCGAGCGGCTGGTTCATATCGCTGATGACGGCCACCGTTTCCCGACCTACTTGGGTGCCGATGGACACCATCGCCTTGGCGAGTCGGATGGCATCCTCTTCTTTTTTCATGAAAGCGCCGTGACCCGTTTTCACATCCAATACAATCGCATCGGCACCACCTGCGATTTTTTTGCTCATGATGGAGCTGGCGATCAAGGGGATGGAATCGACCGTCGCCGTCACATCACGCAGCGCGTACAGTTGTTTGTCCGCCGGTGTCAGGTCGGCCGTCTGACCGGTTACGGCGATGCCAATCTCATTCACTTGACGAACAAACGCTTCTCGCGTCAGCGAGGTGGCGAAACCGGCGATGGATTCCAGCTTGTCGATCGTTCCCCCGGTGTGCCCCAAGCCGCGTCCAGACAATTTGGCTACAGGAACCCCGGCGGCGGCTACCAACGGCCCCACAACCAGGGTCGTTTTGTCCCCTACGCCTCCCGTGCTGTGTTTATCCACTTTTTTGCCGCGAATCGAGGTAAGATCCACTTGCTCCCCGGAGAGAACCATCGCCATGGTCAGATCAGCCGTCTCCCGATCGGTCATGCCATTGAAGTAGACCGCCATCGCCCAAGCGGACACCTGATAGTCTGGAATCTCCCCTTTGGCATATCCCCGGATAAGGAATTCGATCTCTTCCGTCGTCAATGCTTGTCCATCCCGCTTTTTGCGAATGAGGTCCACTGTGCGCATCAAACGGTCACCTCTTCGATGATGCCCTTCACCAACCGGATAAATCGGGGCCGCGTTCGGTTGGCCACCTCCACCACCTGTTCATGCGTCAGCGGTTCCAGTTCCTCACCGATGGCCATATCGGTGATGCAAGAGATGCCCAACACGCGCAGACCGGCATGGTTGGCCGCGATCACTTCCGGTACGGTGGACATACCGACGGCGGAACCGCCCAGATTGCGCAGCATGATCAGCTCGGCCGGTGTCAGGTAGGTAGGGCCGCTCACACCCGCATACACGCCTTTTTGTACGCGTACATCCAGCCGTTCGGCTACCTTTTCGGCCAACTGCACCAATTCCGGATCATATGCACGCGACATATCCGGGAAACGCGGACCCAACTCCGGTATATTGGGGCCGATCAGCGGGTTGTCTCCGGTCATGTTCAGGTGGTCGGTGATGATCATCAGATCTCCGGGTTCAAACGACGGATTCATCCCGCCTGCGGCATTGGTGGCAATCAGCGTGGTGACACCGAGGAATTTCATCACGTATACGGGAAACACCACTTCCTGCTGGGTGTAGCCTTCGTAATAATGAAAACGGCCTTGCATAGCAACCACGTTTTTGCCTGATAGCTTGCCGATCACCAATTGTCCCGCATGCCCTTCCACCGTCGACACCGGGAAGTGCGGGATGGTTTCATACGGGATCTTGACCGCGTCTTCGATCTCGTCGGCCAACACGCCCAGGCCGGAACCCAGAATCAACCCGATTTCTGGGCGGACAGCGGTTTGTTTTTCGATGTATGCTTGGGCTTCGTGGATTTGTTGCAATCGGTTCGTCATCTCGGTTCCCCCTCTGCATTCACATCTGGTTCAAAATGCCTTTGACCAACCGAATAAACTTCTCTTTTACCCGTTCCGCTGTTTCCATCACTTCTTCATGGCTGAGCGGTTGGGGCAAAATGCCGGCGGCCATGTTGGAGATGCACGAGATGCCCAGTACCTCGATGCCCGCGTGACGGGCCACAATCACTTCCGGAACGGTGGACATGCCGACCGCGTCCGCTCCCAGCTTGCGCAGCATGCGAATTTCGGCCGGCGTCTCATAAGAAGGTCCGAGCAATCCGGCATACACTCCCTCACGCAGGCGCAATCCTTGTTCCTTCGCGACCGTTTGTGCCAATTCGCGCAGAGATGCCGCATATGCCTCCGACATGTCCGGAAAGCGGACGCCCAGTTCGGGATGGTTGGGACCGATCAGTGGATTGCGCCCTGTCAGGTTGAGATGATCACGGATCAGCATCAGATCACCGGGTTCAAACGATTCATTCACTCCACCAGCCGCATTGGTGACGATCATGCGGCGTACACCCAGCGCTTTCATCACCCGGATCGGGAATGTTACTGCTGTCAGAGGATACCCTTCATACAGGTGGAAACGGCCTTGCATCGTGATGACCGATTTGCCTTCCAGCTTGCCGATCACCAGTTGTCCTGCATGCCCTTCCACCGTCGACACCGGGAAATGCGGGATGGTTTCATACGGGATCTTGACCGCGTCTTCGATCTCATCGGCCAGCACGCCCAGGCCGGAACCCAGGATCAATCCAATTTCCGGGCGGACCGTCAAACGCTCTTCGATGAACTCAGCCGCTTCTTTGATTTTTTTCAGCATCTCTTCCATGTCTTTCTCTCCTCTCCCATCACAATTGGAAACGCAATTCACCCAGAAAACTGCGGCCGTGTTTCGGCATCTTCACACCGAAGTTGTCGGCGATGGTCGCTCCCACATCGGAGAATGTTTCGCGAATGCCCAACGATTTCCCTTCTTGTACAAGTGTCGGGCTCCACACCAACAGCGGTACATATTCACGTGTGTGATCGGTGCCGGTGTGTGTGGGATCGTTCCCGTGATCAGCCGTGATGATCAATAGATCGTCTTCTCCGCATGCGGACAAAATCTCCAGCACCCGCGCGTCAAACTCCTCCAAGGCTTGGGCATATCCTTCAGGATCGCGACGGTGACCGTATTTGGCGTCAAAATCAACCAGGTTGACAAACGCCAAGCCGCGGAATTCTTCATTCAACACATCCAGCAACCGGTCAACGCCGTCCATATTGGATTTCGTTTTGATCGCCTGCGTCACACCTTCTCCGTCGTAGATGTCGGAGATTTTGCCGATCGCAATGGAGTCCCATCCTGCTTCGGCCAGATGGTTCATCACCGTCGCGTGCGGCGGTTTGATCGAATAGTCCCGCCGGTTGGCCGTACGAGTAAAATGCCCCGGCTCACCCACGAACGGTCTCGCGATCACACGGGTAACCGAGAACCGCTCGTCCAATGTCAGCTCACGCGCGATCTCGCAAATTCGATACAACTCCTCCAGTGGGATCACTTCCTCGTGTGCCGCCACTTGGAACACACTGTCAGCCGACGTGTAGACGATGACATCCCCGGTTTTCATGTGTTGCTCGCCCAACTCTTCGATAATGGCCGTGCCGGATGCCGGTTTGTTGCCCAGCACCTTGCGGCCGATCCGCTTTTCAAAAGCGGTGATCAATTCTTTCGGGAACCCGTTTGGATAGGTTTTGAACGGAACGGTAGTATGAATACCCATGATTTCCCAATGGCCGGTCGTCGTATCTTTTCCCGCGGAGACTTCCATCATCTTGCCGTAATGCGCCCGGGGTTGTTTCACTGGCGGAATCCCCTGTACCGGCTCGATGTTACCCAATCCCAGCTCCTTCATGTTCGGCATATGCAAACCGTTGCGATACTCGGCGATATGTCCGAGGGTATTCACCCCCTCATCCCCATAGTCCGCCGCATCCGGCAGGGCGCCGATGCCCACGCTGTCCAAAACAATCAACGCTACGCGTTTGAACCGTTTCATCTCCGATTCACCATCCCATCCACATTTCTGAACAAAAAAGCCCGCTCGGGCAAACCGACCCTTGCGGCTTTCATTCCCCCAACCAGTAAAACAGAAGGAGGCGCTCTTTCATCCCCATCTCATCAGATGGACGGGGAACCATTTGCTGAGCGAACACTTTCACGGCCCGCCCATTCGGTTCTCGGTAGCGCGGCTTGGGTTCCAGCAATAGGCCGAAAAACGTGATCACCTGATAAAACAACAGCGTGAGTAGGAAGAACAGAAGAAAAAACTTGCCCCACTCCACCCAGCGTCTAAGCGAGATGATCATGGAACCTCGTCCCTTCCGGCAGTTTCCTTACATCGTATGGAACCCCAGCCGCGTTTATGCCTTATCTCGTCAAAGCCTGTCCCATCACGTCATCCAATGGCGTATACGGGAGATTGAGGCTTTCAGCCACCGCTTGGTAGGTAACGTGACCTTGAATCACGTTGACGCCTTTGGCCAACGGACGACTGTCTCGAAGCGCTTGTTCCAACCCTTTGTTGGCGATTTGCACCGCGTACGGAATCGTGACGTTGGTCAGCGCGATCGTCGATGTCCTCGGTACGGCCCCCGGGATGTTGGGCACCGCGTAATGCACCACGCCGTGTTTCACATAAATCGGATCGCTGTGCGTCGTGACCCGGTCGATCGTTTCGATGGACCCGCCCTGGTCGATGGCGACATCCACGATCACCGATCCCGGCGTCATCGTTTTCACCATTTCTTCGGTGACCAGCCGGGGAGCACGCCGACCCGGGATTAGCACCGCACCGATCAGCAGATCCGCTTTTTTCACGGCTTGGGCGATGTTGTAGCTGTTAGACATCAAGGTGCGCAATTGGCCGTGGAAAATGTCGTCCAACTGACGGAGCCGATCCGGATTGATATCGAGCAACGTCACATTCGCCCCGAGTCCCAATGCCATTTTCGCCGCGTTGGTACCCACGACACCACCGCCGATGATCACCACTTCCCCTGGTAAAACACCCGGGACACCACCCAACAGAACACCTTTGCCACCTTTGGGTTTTTCCAGGAACTGTGCACCGATCTGTACCGACATGCGACCGGCCACTTCACTCATCGGTGTCAACAATGGCAGAGAACCATTGTCCAGCTGAATCGTTTCATAAGCGATGGCCGTCACTTTTTTCTCCATCAGTGCCTGAGTCAGCTCCGGCTCAGGAGCCAGATGGAGATAGGTAAACAGAATCAGCCCTTCGCGGAAATAGCGATATTCGGACGGTTGCGGCTCCTTTACCTTCAATATCATGTCGGCAGAAGACCAAACCTGCTCAGCGGAGTCCAATATCTTGGCTCCGTGCTCCACATAATCTTCGTCGACAAAACCGCTTCCTTCACCGGCACCTTTTTCAATCAGCACCTCATGTCCTGCGAGTACCAATGCGTCCACGCCGGCGGGTGTGATCGCGACGCGGTTCTCGTTGTTCTTGACCTCTTTGGGTACCCCGATGATCATGCGAGTCCAGCCTCCTTTGGTATGTTTATCATACCACCAGACACGGGTCAATCATACAGCAATAAGAATGGGATTCTTGAATGCAGGGGGGAGTGATCATACGGGATGTACCCGGATACCCGCTTTTTGTAAACGTTTTCTTTTTTTATCTAAGACAAAAAAAGCTAAAACCCAAAACGTGAGATCCGACGGGGATCTCACGTGACTTTGGAACCAACCAATTTTTTCGGATCTTTCACTTTATCTTTGCAGCGATGACAGATCCCGTGAAACGTCAAACGGTGGTCGATGATCTGAAAATCGAATTCCCGTTCCACACGTTCTTCAATCGGTCCCAACCAATCATCCACAATTTCATCCACCGTACCGCAGTTCAGGCAGATCAAATGGTGATGATGGTGCTCCGCTCCTTCGGCGCGGAACTCATACCGGGTGACACCATCGCCCAAATTCAGCTTGTGGATGATCTGCAATTCACTCAACAGTTCCAATGTCCGATAAACCGTAGCCAAGCCGATTTCCGGTGCCTTCTCTTTCACCAACAGGTAGACATCTTCCGCGCTCAAATGGTCATCCTCGTTTTCCAACAGTACGCGGACCGTCGCTTCCCGTTGGGGGGTTAATTTGTAGTTATGGGCAGATAGCTGTTGTTTGATGCGATTTACCCGTTCTTCCACATCCACACCCCCCACTGCATTTCCTGTCCTCATTATATGGGAGGTCGTGGCAGAAAGTCAAACCTATCAAAAACCAATATTAGATGAGAATCATTATAAGTTTATTAATACCCCCAGCCATGCCTGCGCATGTTCAAGAGGAGGAACGGCGGAACGCATCAGCCACGGCGACACGTACGCCTCAAAAAATGAAGCGATCACCAGCACGATCGCCATTGCGGTAACGGAGACGGAATAGGATAAAAACTGAGGATAGATCGTTCCCCGCCGCTGAATCAGCCGGTTTTTCACCAACAGAAGCGAAAACTGCAGGCCGGATACCGCCACAAAAATCATGACCGGAACCACAAGCAGGTTGTGGGGCAAAACCGCCACCATCGCGAACCACAATCCTTTCCAGGAAAGTTGGTTCACCAAAAAACCCACGGTGAAACCGATGCCCAACCCTTTTAAAAACACCAGGATCAAAATCAGTGGCAGCCCCACGATGGACAAACCTAAGATCCACATCAGACCCAGGGTTTTCAGATGATCCCCCATCGCATGTTGAAAGGCGATGCGCGGCTCGGCGATGCTGTTCTGGTTCAACCCTTGAAAGAAATATCCCATATAATGCAGTAAATCTTGTTTTTGTGAATCGGACAGCGTATTGACGATGATCGCCCCGAACACCACGCCCATCACGAATAGTACGGTAACGAAAATATACAGCGACAGCAAGCTTTGTATATGCTGTTGTACCCAGATTCCGAACCGCTTCCGATTGCGTTTCACCCTGTTCCCCTCCTTGTCCTACTCTATTTCTATGAGAGTGGACGGAGAAAAATACCATCGTTTGGGAGAACAGGAGAGAGCGGAATCAGCTGGGTTGGTTTTGGATCTGTTTTACTTTGCCATACATCCCGCCGCCACCCTCGTCAAATTGCAAGCGCTGTTCCCGCGCCAAACGGATATGCTCGGCAATGGACGTCCCGGCGATCGACGCGATCTCTTCAATATCGGCGTGATGGAGGATGCGCATTTCCGAGCCAAACCGGTCCAGCAGCTTGCCCAGCGTTTTGGGACCCAGTTTGGGAATGAACTCCAACGGCACTTGATACACATACGGCGGGCGATGGGCCGGTGGTGTCGAGGGTTGGTCGGCGATTTCCTCTACGCGATCCGATACGCCCTTCACCACCTTGTGCGAACCGCACCGCAGGCATCGCCGGGTTTCCTCAGGCGGCAACAGCGCCTCACAACTGAGACAACGCGTCCGGTAGTACTTGCCCAACTTGGGGTTCAACCCATAGTTGGCTACGACACGGCGGCCGTCTTGTCGCAGCAGTGCCCACTTCAACTCCAAAAAGCTGGGACCAGCGATGCACAGCTCATTGTATTCGCGGCCGATCTTGGGGATGGAATGGGCATCCGAATTGGTGACGAACGTCAGAGCGGACAGCTCGGAAAGCCGGTCAGCCAGTGAACTGTCAGCTGAAAGACCCAATTCGACCGCCGCGATCCGGTCCAGGTCCAACCAATCACGCATCCGGTCCGAGGCACTTCCGTATACACTTTTAAATGGGGTAAACACATGAGCAGGTATCATCAAACCGTCCAGCTGCGTTACTTTCTCCTGAAGATCCCTCACGGGCGCGTAAAGACGCTGAGTGCTCAACTGTACATTTTTCATTCGCTTGGTAAGCCAATGCGTAAACCGCCGAATCGCATCCAATGACGGAAAGTATGCCAATAGATGCGCCGTGCCGAAACCGGGCTCTTTCACTTCAATCTCCGTACCCAGTATGACGACTGTCTCGCCGTAGACCAGTCCCCCGTCCGGATGCTCACGATACACGCCTGCTTCCAGTCGCGTTGCAATTTCTTCCTGCACCGGGGGAGAATGGGCGTCGATGATACCGATCATGTCCAGTCCTTTTCGTTGGGCGGATTCCCTTACGATCTGGTCAAACGTCAGATTGCGTGCGGCGCTGATTTTAACAGGAAGACCACTTTCGGTACGACCGATGTGAATGTGCAGATCGGCGAAAAAGGAGGTCAGACGGGGGGAACGACGCGATGCCCCCGTTTCCCTGTACCCCGCTTCGTTCATCCCTGCATCTCCTTCAATTGCCAATGATACACGGCTGCCACCGTTTTCGCATCGCAAATTTCACCATCAGCGATCCGCTGCCACGCTTCAGGTAAGGTCAGTTCCACCAGTTCCACGAATTCGTCTTGATCCGGTCGAGCCTCTCCCCTCTGCAATCCAGTCGCCACATAGAGATGAATGATCTCATCGGCAAACCCGGGTGAGGTATAAAAAGAAACGAGCGGGGTCATCTCTTCAGCCCGATACCCCGTTTCCTCCTCCAATTCACGAAACGCACACACGCGGGGATCTTCGCCCGGTTCCAGTTTCCCTGCCGGAATCTCCAAGATCGTCTTTTCCAGGGGTTTTCGAAACTGCCGCACCAACACCAGTTTCTTTTCATCCGTGATGGCCACCACCGCGACCGCTCCCGGATGTTTGACGATCTCGCGCTGGGATGTTCTGCCGTCGGGCAAAGTAACTTGATCCACTTGCAGCCGAATGATATTGCCTTCATAAATCGTTTGACTTTTGATCGTTTTTTCCTCCAACCGGCTCATTCCCATTCACTCCCTCACACCTGAATTTTGACCGCCGACAATAACAGACAAACCCTATTATACACCAAGACGAAGGGGATCCGGCGAAATCGGAATCGCTGGCATGGGAAGTGGATAGGATGTTATCAAAGACGATGGAACGGAGGAAAACGGATGAAAATGGCATGGCATACCGACGGTTTCTATTTGGCAGGGAAAGCGAAGGAGATACGAGCATTTTTGGCCCTGGCGGCTTCCGCCTCCCCATCCAACTTGCGACGCTGGTTGTGGAAACAACAAAATCGCCCCTCGTTTTTCGTATGTGAACAGGGATACCTGATCGGGGTCAACAAAAAAGAAACAAGATCTACACCGTCGGGGAAAACATGATATGATAGGCGTCAAAAAGGGGATGTCCAATGGAGATTCGTCTGTTGACCCCGTTGGATGCAGCGGCGTTTCAGTATCTCAGATTGCGGGCGTTAAAAGAGCAGCCAGACGCTTTTGCCGCTACATACGAGGAGACTGCTACACAATCGTTCGAACACGTTGCCAAACGTTTATCCCCCACCCCGGAAGCGTTTATGATTGGGGTCTTTCAAGACGGACAGCTGGTGGGAAACGTGGGTTTCAAACGGGAAAAAGGCAAAAAGTTGCGACATAAAGCGGTTATCTGGGGAATGTATGTCACACCGGAAGTTCGTCGCCAAGGGGTGGGGAAAGCATTGTTGAACGAAATGATCGGCCGCGCTCGGGAGATGGAGGGGTTGGAGCAGCTGATTCTCACCGTGAACGCGGAAAATGAATCAGCCCGCCAATTGTACCGTTCGATGGGATTTCGTGTTTTTCCCACCGAACCAAGGGCGATGAAGGTAGGAAACCGGTATGTCGATGAAGACCATATGATTTTGTTTTTGTGAACGAATCCAATCCATTGGCGAGCTTCTGATCTCCCTGTTCCTTCCCCCTATAGGGGAAACTGTTTTTGGCCCCTTTATAAACTTTATTGTTTACAAATTATAAAAATGGAGTTACGATATTCTCAAGAACCCACTTGAGAATGAGGGATACGCATGATAGAGGTGTTTTTCGACCGAAACTTTCAAAAGCTGTTTTTTGCCAATCTGTTTTCCGGGTTTGGCCAGGGCATGACCATGATCGGGATTTCCTGGTATTTGGTAACGGAGACAGGTTCGGCAAAACAGTTGGGAACCACAATGTTCGTCTCATCCGTCCTGATGTTTTTACTCGGACCATACGTTGGCACACTGATCGACCGCTTCCCCCGCAAAACAATCTTACTTGTTGAAAACGCCGTTGGGTTAGTGATTCTGCTCAGCCTTGCCCTGTGGGGATTCTACGCTCCTTACGGGCAGTGGATGTTGATCGCGTTGTTTATTGTGACCACCCTCATCTTTCAGATTCATTTTCCGACGCAGTCCGCTTTGGTGCAGGAGAAGTTTGAGGAGCGCCACTACCGGTCGATCAACAGTCTCTTGGAGATCGAAAATCAGACGGCCAGCGTCCTGTCGGGCGGGGCGGCAGGCCTGGTTCTCGGATGGTACGGCCTCCCGGTTGTGCTGCTGTTTGACGCCCTCACCTATCTATTGGCATTTTTGCTCATCAGCCGGATGGAGTACGTGTTTACGCTGGAAAAGCATGTACGTGAAAACCCCGGAACGGACTGGCTGGTGCAATTCGCAGAAAGCTGGAGATACATAAAGAAGAAACGCGGGTTTCTGCTGTTCGGCGTCTCCGTGTTCATGCCCTTTATCGCCGTGATGGTGGGCAACCTACTCTCTCCCGTGTTTGTGGCACAAGCGCTTCATGCCGACGCCCTCATCTACTCGCTGCACGAGATGACCTACGCCATCGGAGCAGTGGCAGCCGGGTTTCTCATATCCGGAATGACAAAACGGTTGGGCGATGTTCGTTCACTTGTCGGCAATACCCTCGTGTTTGCCGCAGCCATGATCGCTGTAGTCGTATTCCCCTACGGATGGGTGTACGTTACATTGACCACACTGTTCGGCTGGTGCAATGCATCCGTCCGCCTCGTCCGACAAAACCTGTATATGGTGACGGTCCCCAAACACCTGATGGGACGAGTGCTCAACTTTTTCCAATTGGTGGGCATGATGATACGGCTCGCCCTGATCGGATTGTGTACGCTAATCATCGACTACACCGGCGCAGGAACAGGTTACTTGGTGCTCGCAGGGCTGTTGGTGTTGGCGGCGTGGGGTACCAACGCGTCGACACGGCTGCTTATGCCATCCTCGGTTCAACCAGCCGCGGCACAGGTGAAAGCTTACCATAGATCATAAGCCGGCCTGCTATTTTTCGCTCCTTTTTTCCCTCTCGCTCCTATCTCTCTCTTTTATTAGGGAGGCGGTTCTAAACCACCTGTCGAGTGCGGAGCTTCAAACGAAAAATCGGAGCCTGCGTGTTCGTCAGTACGAACAAAAATGAGGTCCTCCCAAAGGAGGACCTTCACCTCGTCAACGTTTCTCCGCGACCGTCTGGATGATCGACACCACCAGTTCGGCCGCTTTTTCCAACTCAGCAATTGGCATCCGCTCGCTGGTAGTGTGAATGTTTTCATAACCGATGCCCAAGTTAACGGTCGGGACGCCGTAACCGGAGATGACGTTGGCGTCGCTGCCGCCGCCGCTGGCAAGGATCTTCGGATCGCGCCCCACTTTTTTGACCGCGGCAATCGCCGTTTGCACCACTGGATGAGATTCCTCAAACTTGTACGCTGGATACATTTTTTCCGTTTCCACTTCGACACGGGCACCCGCTTCCCGAGCCGCCTCCTCAAAGGCTTGGACCATTTTTTTCACTTGCGCTTCCAGTTTGGCTTCATCGCGGCTGCGTGCTTCCGCTATGATCTCCGCCTGTTCCGCAACCACGTTGGTGGCCGTACCGCCTCGGAACATGCCGATATTGGCCGTTGTCTCCTCATCGATCCGGCCCAACGACATTTTGGAAATGGCGCGGCTGGCCACTTGAATGGCGCTGATCCCGTCTTCCGGGTTCACGCCGGCATGAGCTGCTTTGCCATAAATGGTCGCTTTGATGTGATACTGAGACGGGGCTGATGTGATGATTTCGCCCACCGGTCCGTTGGAGTCCAATGCGAAGCCGAAATCCGCCTTCAACAGCGAACGATCCAACGCTTTGGCTCCGACCAATCCGGATTCTTCCCCGACGGTGATTACCAATTGAATCGTTCCGTGGTCGATACCCTGTTCCCGGATCAAGCGGATACCTTCAAACAGTGCGGCGATTCCCGCTTTGTCGTCACTGCCCAGAATGGTGGTGCCGTCTGAGACGACATAACCGTCCTGAATGGAAGGTTTGATACCTTTGCCCGGTTTCACCGTGTCCATGTGACAGGTGAAATAGACGACAGGGGCATCTTTCACCGTTCCTTCCAGTGTGGCCACTAAATTGCCCGCACCGTGACCGGTTTTCTCAGCAGCATCGTCTTCCACGACGTGAAAGCCCAGCTCTGTCCACTTTCGTTTCAACAGATCGCAGATTTGTCGTTCCTCTTTCGTTTCGCTGTCTGTTTTCACCAGTTCGAAAAACGTTTCCAACAATCGCTCGCGATTGACCAACCGTCTTTCCTCCCGTCTACCGTTCTCCGGTCGCGAAACCGCTCGGCGCGATGCATGACCGTTCGATCCGCCCAAGAGGAGGAACCCGGCACCGTCATCTGCCGCTCTCTGCCCGCCAACCGCCATTCACTCACATCGCTCGGATTGAACAGGAATCGGGTTTCAAACGCCCCCAGCATCTTCACTCGACCCGGTGACTTCTCCTGTTTCACCAGCCGAATGAATGGGGTGCTTCCTTCCCCCGCTAGTACGGGTTTGCCCACCTTTCCGCGATTAAATACATGTACAACCAACGGGATGGTTTTGTCGATGGCCATTGTGTTCTTCCCCGCCTCACAACGGGATATTGCCGTGCTTTTTGGGCGGCCGGCTTTCCCGTTTGTTTCGCAGCATCTCCAGGGCTTCCCGTAGCTTTTTTCGCGTCTCGCGGGGGTCGATCACATCATCCACCATACCCATCGAAGCGGCCACATACGGGTTGGCGAATTTCTCCCGGTATTCGGCGATGCGTGCAGCCCGCGTTGCCTCAGGATTGTCGCTTTCCCGGATTTCCTTGCTGAAGATGATGTTGGCCGCCCCTTCCGGTCCCATCACCGCCACTTCGGCGCTGGGCCAAGCGTAAACGAGATCGGCGCCGATCGCTTTGCTGTTGAGCGCCACGTATGCGCCGCCGTATGCCTTGCGCGTAATGACGGTGATTTTGGGCACGGTCGCCTCCGAGTAAGCATACAGGATTTTGGCTCCGTGACGGATAATGCCACGGTGTTCTTGGTTAACGCCGGGGAAAAACCCGGTCACGTCGACAAACGTGATCAGCGGAATGTTGAAACAATCGCAGAAACGGACAAATCGGCTCAGTTTGTCGGAAGAATCGATGTCCAATCCACCCGCCATCACCTTGGGCTGATTGGCGACAATGCCGACCGTCTGCCCCGCGATGCGCCCAAACCCGACGACGATGTTTCGCGCGAACCGCTCCTGCACTTCCAGAAACGATCCCTCGTCCACCACGCGCCGGATCACTTCCAATACGTCATATACCTTGGTTCCTTCCACCGGTACGACCTCGGCCAGTTCCTCCACCCATCCATCGTCTTCCGGTGCATAGACGCGCGGCGGATCCTCCATGTTATTTTGCGGCAGATAGCTGAGCAGTCGGCGAACCTTATCGAGCGCCTCCGCCTCCGTCGGTGCTGTGAAATGCGCATTTCCGCTCACAGATGCGTGGACCCGTGCTCCGCCGAGATCCTCAGGAGTGATGGTCTCCCCCGTAACCGTTTCAATCACCTTGGGTCCGGTGATAAACATCTGGCTCGTTTTTTCCACCATCACAACGAAATCCGTAATGGCAGGGGAATAGACCGCACCCCCAGCACACGGTCCCATGATGACCGAGATCTGCGGAATCACGCCGGAGTAAATCGAATTACGGTAAAAAATATGTCCGTAACCGTCCAGTGAGACGACCCCTTCTTGAATCCGGGCGCCGCCGGAATCGTTCAATCCGATGATCGGCGCTCCGTTTTTGGCCGCCAAGTCCATTATACGCGCGATTTTCATCGCATGCATCTCACCCAGTGCTCCGCCGAACACCGTGAAGTCTTGAGCAAATACATATACAGGCCGACCGTTGATTTTTCCGTACCCCGTGACCACCCCTTCGCCTGGAGCGGACACCTTGTCCATCCCGAAATGAGTCGCCCGGTGCTCTACAAACGGGTTGAGCTCCACGAATGTACCTTCATCCAACAGCAGATCGATCCGTTCCCGGGCGGTCAGCTTCCCCTTTTCGTGCTGGGAGCGAATTTTTTCTTCTCCCCCGCCCATCTCCACTCGACGTCTTTTTTCTGCCAATTCCTCAATTTTTTCGTACACGGTTTCTCCCCCTTCCATTGGAGACGCTGATCAACCCTTCACCCTGTATATCGGGTCCTCGCGTCTATTCCAAATCCGAATCCGTCCCGTGTTCACACAACTCGAACAGGACACCGCCTGTCGACTTGGGATGGAGGAAGGCCACCTTCGCGTTGTGCGCTCCTTGCTTCGGCCGCTCGTGGATGAGCCGGACCCCCTGATCCGCCAACTCGGACAGGCGCCTTTCGATGTCGTCTACCTCCAACGCGATATGATGGATGCCCTCTCCCCGCTTTTCCAGATGCTTCGCGATGGCGCTTTCCGGCGACAGAGGCTCCAACAGCTCGATCCGCGTTTCACCGATCCGGAAAAAGGCGACGCGGACCTGCTCGCTCTCCACCGTCTCCGTTCCTTCCCATTCCAGGCCCAATATATCGCAGTACAGGGGAATCGCCTCATCCAAACTACGCACAGCAATACCGATGTGACTAATCTGGTGGGGTGCCTGCCGGCGATTCATGTTCGTGCCTCCCTCGTTTTCACTGCTTGACGGATAAACTCCGCCGTCTCCCGTGTAGTCGTGCCGGATGTGAACACCTCCGCGATCCCGTGCTGTTTCAGAAACGGTATATCCTCCTTCGGTATGACCCCGCCACCGATCACAATGATGTCGTCGGCCCCTTGTTCCTTCAACAGACGCGTTACTTCCGGAAACAATTCGTTATGCGCTCCGGACAAACAGGATAGACCGATGACGTCCACATCTTCCTGAATCGCCGTTGCCACGATCTGTGCGGGCGATTGGCGCAAACCTGTATAGATCACCTCCATCCCTTCGTCGCGAAGCGCCTGCGCAATGATCAACGCACCGCGGTCATGTCCGTCCAATCCGGGTTTAGCAACCAACACGCGAATGGGTCGATTCATACCGTACACCGCCTTCTTTCTTTTCATCCCGATTACACCGGTTGATATTCGCCGAAGACGTCACGCAACGCATGGCAAATCTCCCCTACCGTAGCGTACGCCTTCACACAAGCGAGAATGTGGGGCATCAGGTTGTCCGTTCCTTCCGCCGCTCGTTTCAACGCGGCCAGTGTCTCATGCACGCGCTGCCCGTCCCGTCTTGCGCGCAATGACTGCACGCGTTCCACCTGTTTCCGCTCCAGAGCTGGATCGACGCGATGCAAAGGAGGCTGGGGTTCGTCTTTCAATTGGAACCGGTTCATGCCGACTACCACTTCTTCACCGGACTCAATTCTGCGCTGGGTCTCCAATGCAACGCGGTGGATTTCCCGTTGCATGTACCCTTGCTCCACTGCAGCCACTGCACCACCCAAATCATCAATCTGTTGAATGTAGCGAACCGCTTCTTCTTCGATCCGGTCTGTCAGCGCCTCGACAAAATAAGAACCGCCCAACGGATCTACCGTATCGGCCACCCCGCTCTCATAGGCGATGATCTGCTGGGTACGGAGGGCGATCCGTGCCGATTCTTCAGTCGGGAGTGCCAATGCTTCGTCGCGGGCATTGGTGTGCAGGCTTTGCGTTCCGCCCAAGACTGCTGCCAGCGCCTGCAATGTGACGCGGACGATGTTGTTGTCCGGTTGTTGCGCGGTCAATGTGGAGCCGCCGGTCTGTGTGTGAAAACGCAGTTGCCACGACCGGGGATCGCGGGCACCGAACCGTTCGCGCATGATGCGGGCCCACAAACGGCGTGCGGCGCGGAACTTGGCAATTTCCTCGAAAAAGTGATTGTGTGCGTTGAAGAAAAACGACAGCCGCGGCGCGAACTGATCCACGTCCAATCCCGCTTTTACCGCCGCTTCCACATAGGCGATGCCGTTGGCCAGCGTAAATGCGACCTCCTGTACGGCCGTCGAACCGGCTTCCCGAATGTGGTATCCGCTGATGCTGATGGTGTTCCACTTGGGCACGTGTTCCGCACAATAGGCGAAGACGTCCGTGATCATCCTCATCGACGGTTGGGGTGGAAAGATGTACGTTCCCCGGGCAATGTATTCCTTCAGGATGTCGTTTTGAATCGTGCCACGCAACTGGTGGGAAGGAACGCCCTGTTTCTCCCCGACGGCAATGTACATCGCCAACAACACGCTGGCCGGTGCATTGATCGTCATGGAGGTGCTGACCTGATCCAGAGGAATCCCTTCCAGCAAGCGTTCCATATCTTCCAACGAATCGATCGCCACCCCGACTTTCCCCACTTCCCCTTTTGCCATGGGGTGATCGGAGTCGTACCCGATCTGTGTGGGCAGATCGAATGCGACGCTCAATCCCGTCTGTCCTTGCTCCAACAGATAACGGAAACGCCGGTTGGTCTCCTCCGCAGAACCAAATCCCGCATACTGGCGCATCGTCCAGAAGCGTCCGCGATACATGGTTGGCCGGATGCCGCGGGTATACGGATATTCGCCGGGAAACCCGATCCGTTCCCAATCTGACGAATTTTCGGCGCTTCCGACATATAACCGATCTACTTCAATTCCGGAAGAGGTGACGAAAGATTGCTTTCGTTCCGGAAATTTTGCCACAAAAGATTCGGTTTTCTCTTTCCACTCCCGGTAAGCGTCATCGAATGTCCGCTTGGTCACCGTATATCCTCCAATCGTTCTTTCATTTGGGTGATATCTGTCAAATCCGAAAGAAATGAATGCGCTGTCACCTATTAATATACCAAAAAATCTTTCATCTGGGGCGGTTTCGTTCGATGGACAACCGGCAATAAATGGGCTACAATGTACACTTGAGGTGATGGAGATCGTGCGACCGTTCTGGATCAAATTTGTCGCTTACCTCATCATATTGACGATGGTGATCAGTACGGTATTGTTTAGTCTCGCATTTGCGATTTGACAAAACGTCATCATCAAGGGTCTGTGTATTTCGGCGGGAATTGATTATACTGAGAGTGGGTAACGGAAAACGAGGCGGAGATCATCGTCAAGAAAGCAGGTGAAAATGGTATGTACATGGTCGTCATTTTGGTTTTGATGTGCATTCTGGCCGTGCGCGGAGTCTTGTACAATAAGCGCACCCAAAACAAAAGCGGTTTCATTATCGGCGGAATTTTTACTGCGGGACTGATTGGGGTCACCCTGCTCGCCCTTTATGATACGTTTGTGGGATTGCAGTGAGGAAACGCAAACCGTTTCCCAGCCTATTGATTCCAGTCGAAAGGCTACGGAGTAGAGACGGGAAACGGTCCTCTAGAGAAAAATCCAGGATCACGGCTTCCGATGGGAAGCCGTTTTTGTGCTTCAATGGGGATCAACACGTTCTCGGTTTCATTATATGTTCGTTCCTTTTGTCAGTCCAGATTCTCCTCAATCAGCCGCTCCACGATGACGCAATCCACCCATCGGCCATTCCGTTTTCCGTGTTTCTCATACACGCCAACCTCTCGAAATCCGCACGATTGGCACAAGGCACGACTGGCATGATTGAAATCGAATATGCGGGAAACCAGCTTCCAATAGCCGCGCCGGGCACATGCCTCCACAAGCGCCTGAAGCAATTGTTTCCCAATGCCTTTGCCCTGATGGCTTTCATCGACATAGATCGAAAACTCCCCCACTCCGTGGTAGCAATCGCGCTCGCGATAAGGATGCACACTTGCCCATCCGACGACCTGTCCTTCTGTTTCCGCCACCAAGATGGGGTGATACTCCTCCTGTTGCTCAATCCACCGACACCGTTCTTCCACGGTGACCGTCCTCGTTTCAAATGTAGCGTTTCCCGAGCGAATGCCTGCATTGTAGATGCGCGCGATGGCCCCTGCATCATGGAGAAGTGCGAGTCGAATGTGCAGGTTCACCTATCCCTCTTCCTTTTCGGTTTGGTTGGTTCCGCTCTTCCTTGCCAACGTCCGCTTTTTTCTTACCTTGAATGATCAAAAAAGCGGGTTGGGTCATGAGCCGCTCATATACCGCCAAGTCCACCTGTTTCAATTCTTCGATCGGTTGCGGTTCCACCACCTTTTCCACATCAAACCACTGCAAGGTATCCGCGAAGATACGTCCCAACGGCCGCCGGTAAAAAGGTACTTCCACCTTTTGATCCCCCGCGGTCCACTGATCCCGTAATAAAGTAAGCGCAAAATAGTCCGTTTGATCGAATTGCACAAAATCCATGAAAGGGTGATGAGTAGAAAACAGCAGTCGTCCGTTCGGTTTCAACACCCTGGCAAATTCGGCAAAAACGGACGTCCAATCGGGCAAATAGTGCAATGTCAATGAACAAACAATCCAATCGAATTGTTCCGTTTCAAATGGAAGCGGTTCTTCCAGATTGTGCAATCTCACGTCAACTCGGTCGCCCAATCGCCGTTTTGCCGCCTCCACCATACGGGGGCTCGCATCGATAGCCGTCACGCAGGCTCCCAATCGAAGTAACTGCTCACTGTACCACCCCGCGGCGCAACCTGCATCCAACACATGCAACCCTGACAGATCGTCCGGCAGTAGCCTCATCATCGCCGGCCGCTCGTAAAAGGCGTTATACGGTCGAATCCCATCGGTCTCTTTTTCGTACCGATCGGCCAATGCATCAAAAGCTTCCGTCACTTGCCTGTTCAATCCGCATCCCTCCCGTTCTTTTAAAGATTGGCGTACAAACTCCGGGTTCCCTTTTTCCTCTGTCCACTAAGGTGACAGCAAATTGAACAGAGGGATTTCGGTGTCAGAGAGCTAACGAAAGGATCGCGGTCCATGCCTACGCCTGTTCCATGATAGCGCTGGATCGGGAGATTCCGGTATACCATTCCGATGAGCCTCCCAGCCTCCAGCTTTTTCAGGAGCTCATCACCCAGCCGATTACCGCGTATAAGATGGCACTGGCGATGCCGACGATGAGAGAGGCGATCAGTTTTTGATGAGCGTACTTCATCAGGGGCAGCTTCATGACGGTAGCCATGGCGACGGTGTTGTCGCTCAATGGGGAGGCGAACCCGCCGAAGCTGCCGCTGGCAAAAACGGCTCCGGTGATGAGGGGAAGCGAGGTGTGGGTAACGGCGGCCAGGGAAAAGCCCAGGGGCATCAGGATAGCCCACGCCCCGAAGCTGGAGCCGATGATGTAGGAGATGAGGCAGCCCACCAGGAACAGAACAGGGGCTAACCACAGGGATGGGACAACGTGCTCGATCAGGTTTTTCGTATAGGTGATAAAGCCCAGGTCCGTCGAGACTGCTGTCAAGGCCCAGACGAGGGCGAGCAGGACGTTCACGCCCATCATCTCGTTACCCCCTTGCAAAAAGCCGAAGAGGACGCGCTCGATCGGCTGCCGGTACTGGGCGTACCAGATAAAGGAGAGAACCAGGGTGATGAATACGGCTTCCAACATCGCTTTGCCCGCATCTGCCTTGGTCAGGGCTCCCCAGAAGGAGTGTATTTTGGTGTACCCGTCCCACCAGGTCAGAAAAAAGGTGAATCCGAGCAGCAGACAGAGGGGGACGATTAGGTGGATGGCGTTGGGAGTGGCTGACTCAGAAACGATTTCCACCGGATCCGGAAAGTCGCTGTCGGGTTCGTGTTCGCTGCTGGCGGCGACGATTTTTTTCTCTGCCACCTCCTTGTCCTGCTTGCACAAATCTTGAAAGTAACCGACCTGGGGGGAGGTACGGAAGGGGGTGCGGATGCCGGGAGGATCATCCTTGGGATCTGCGGCGCTCTTTTCGTCGGACTTTCCTTTGAAAAAGGTGAGATAGAGGGTGTAGACCAGCATCAGGATCGAAAAGAAGTTAAAGGGGATGCTCTGAAGAAAAACCTGATAAGGGGTGACGCTGAGGCCTTGATGGTGGGCGGAATCGGCGATCAACCCGACCATGTACCCAACAAAAGCCGTTCCGATGGGGATCAAGGCGATCAAGGGAGTCGAGGTGGCATCGATGATAAAAGCCACTTTGGTTTCGGCGATCTTCAACCGCTGGAACACCTCTTTCATCACGGGGCCGACGGTGATGATGCGAAAGTCGGGCGCCATGAAGGTGGCCAGCGAGGACAGCCAGGTCAGGCCGAAGGCACCGCGGGCGGATCGGATGCGGCGGTTCATCCATAGGGCGAATCCGGATACCCCGCCCGTTACGCGAACCAATCCGATAAAGGCTCCGAAGCCGTACAGAAAGAGGAGTAACCGAAGGTTGTCGGGCGACGTCACTTCCTTGACTAGGTAGTGGATCGCCACTTCAATTCCCCCGAGCCAGGTCAATTTTTTCATATACGCCCCGACGAGCAGGCCAGCCAACAAGCCGATCAATACCTGCCGCGTCAGCATTGCCAGCGGAATTACGATGAGAAAAGGCAAAAGCGACCAGAAGGACCCATGCATAGACCGTCCACTCCCCATGTGGAATATGTTGCTACCATAGCCTGCTCCGAGAATAGGAAAATCATTCTGAGCCCGTTTCCGCCTTTTTCAATAAAAACACTCTCAAACCAGGGAAAACCTGTTCGAATTCGGGCTCCGGGGACTTCATCGAACGATCGACCGCAGCCAGGATACAGACAAAATTATCAGAATTAATTATAATATAAATGACTGTTTCTTGACTGTTTCTGTGAAAGGAGAGTTGTGCAGTAGAAGAAAAAACGCATTCATACCCTTTACGAAAAAGTCGGTATCATGGGCCCCTCATCGTTTTTATGTATGAAACGTTTGCCAATGTAGCATCGGTGTGATGTAAAGACATATTGCGGGAAGAGGAGAATAATCGAGCATGGTTTCCCTGCAACAGCATTTCCCGTTCCCTTTGGAGGAGGATCGGTATCTCTATTCGAACAATCTGAAACCACTCGACCCGCCGTGCTGCATCCAGGTAACCACCGAGTATTTCGATGAAGTCGCCGAGAAGCGCCGCTTGCTCGAGGCTCATCCGGAACGCTGCTTCCACGCGCTTCCGGGAACGCTGGCGGCACAGTGGGAAGTGGTGGATGCGGTTGTTCACCAGTTGGTGGAGAACTATCCTGACTGTTTCATGATCGAGAAGCGGGACGACGAATGGACATTCCGAAACCTGTTGCTGAACGAGACCGAGCGATTCACGTTTGGTGATGCGAGTACACTCCCGGTGCAGCCGCTTGACTGGATTGGCCGGCATGTGCAGGAAGATTTGTTAATTATGGTCCAACGTGATGACGACGTCTACCTCGAAGCTGGGCAACTTTGCTTCCCAAGCGTTTGGTCACTCACGTTCGATCTCGGAATGGCGTTCCAGGAAATCCACAGACCCGTGCCGTGGAGTAACGAACTGGCTGAAAAGATCCGGAAGTTTTTGCTGCGGGTCGAGGCGGGAAAGCCGTGGACACGCCTGAACTGGACCTTGCAGGTTGGTAGACGACTCCACATTCCGCTGGAGACGTTTGACGAGTGGGGGCCGGCACGGTACCGTGTGACACCGGAGAATGTGGCCGACGAGGTACAGCTTCGCGTCGAGGAGCAGTGTGTGCTGCGGCTTCCGGGAAGCAATGCCTTGCTGTTTAGCATTCACACCTACCTGAAATCGGTGGGAGAAGTGTGTGAACATCCGGATTGGGCGCACAAGTTATATTCGGTTCTCGTCACGCTCCCGGAACAGATCATCACGTACAAAGGATTGTCAGCATATCGAGAGCAGGTCATCGATTACCTGGGGCGATGCCTATGACGGAGCGCTCTCTAGATTCTCTGTCACCCTTCGAGATCCGCCGCCGTTGCCGAAAACACCTGGTATTTGTCGATAATCACGGGGTAGTGGATGTGTTTCCCGATGTCCGGCGGATGGCCGCCACGGGATGTCCCGTCGAATGGAACCTTGTCGGGGAAAGCGCGGGAGAGACAGACGACCCCTGCATTGACGCCCTCATCTCGGCCAAGCGTTCGTGGCCGCATGTCGGTGACTCGGACGCACTTCGGATGTATCTGGAACATCAGCCGATGGGGACCCACCTGTACATCGCTGCCTCCTGGGTGTCAGCTCGATCGCTCGCCCGAATTGCCGAAATGGTGGGTTATGCCAAAGAAGATATCCAGATCCGAGGCTATGGACAAAAGTACCAGAAGGTTTTTTGCATTGCCTGTTACACCATCAATCCTATCGGTGACGCACCAACCGTGATTTGCCGGCAGTGTGGAAAGATGATTTCGGTGTCGGATCACTATTCCAGACGGTTGGATGCCGTTCTCGGCTACCTGATGCTCAACAACAAAACGAAGAAGGAGAATCCATGAGACAGGATGCCATTCTGACCGTCCGCGTCGCGCGGATCGACGAAGAGACCCCGGTGGTAAAACGATTCACGCTGGTGCCTGTGGGGACGGACCGGTTGCCTCCGTTTTCGGCAGGTGCCCACATCACCACGTTCGCCGTCTTCGACGGCCGCGTTTTCGAGCGAAACTACTCACTTTGCAACGATCCGGTCATGCGCAATGTGTACCAGATTGCCATTCGCCGTTCCGACAACTCACAGGGGGGCTCCGCCGGCTGGCACGACTGTATACGCGTGGGTGACATTGTTCGCATCAGCCCGCCGAAAAACCATTTTCCGCTGAGCCAGCGCGCAAGGCACCATGTGTTCCTGGCAGCGGGGATTGGCATCACGCCATTTCTGTCAATGATGGCGGACCTCCAGGCCAAAAACGGGTCGTTCGAACTGCACTACGCCGCACGATCCCGCTCGTATTGCGCTTTTCGTGAGTTTATTCAGGCTCGCTATCCAAAGAGCTGTTTCTATTTTTCCGAAGACGGGATGCGGTTAACGCCGAACGTTCTCCGCGGCGCCAGGGTTGGTACGCACGTTTACTTGTGCGGCCCTGCTTCCTTCATCCAGGAGTTTTCTCAGCAAGCGGAGGAGCTCGGATTTCCGAAGAGCAACATCCACGTCGAACAATTTACGGCCCCGAAGCCGGAAAATCCACGCCCGTTTGTGGTATCGCTGCGCAAATCAGGTCGGGATGTGGAAGTTGCGGCGCACGAGACGCTGCTCGCCGCTCTCCTGCGCGCGGGGATTCGGGTCCGTTACGCGTGCCGCGTCGGAGGATGCGGAACTTGCGAGATCGGCGTCGTCGAAGGGGCGATAGACCATCGGGATTTTTACCTGACGGATGAAGAAAAGGCCTCAAACCGGTCGATCATCGCGTGTGTCTCACGAGCGGCAGGCGACAGCCTCGTGCTGGATCTCTGATAATACTGATAAATCTTTTCTGTAATCCGGACAAGATGGTGACGAGCGCGAAAGGAGATACCCGTCAGGAAGGATCGCCCGTGCCGCACATTGGAGCGGAGTATACAAACATTCGGTACTATGATCAGAATTTTCGAATGGATTTAAGAAACCTCTTTCAGAAATATGGATGGGGGTTGACTTTGTGGCGAATGTACAGATGCAGTTGAACAAGGCAGAGACTGTGGTGGACAGCAAACTGCAACGACGCTTGAGATCGCGTCATCTGAGCATCATTGCGATTGGCGGTGCCATCGGAACAGGGCTGTTCGTGGCCAGTGGCGCATCCATCAATGCGGCGGGGCCAGGTGGAGCGCTACTCGCGTATATCGTGATTGGCATCATGATCTACTTCGTGATGACCAGCCTCGGTGAAATGGCGACCCTGCTCCCGACTTCCGGATCATTTGCATCGTACGCCGCAAAATTCGTGGATCCGGCTCTTGGGTTCTCCATCGGCTGGAATTATTGGTTCAGCTGGGCAGTCACGATTCCGACCGAACTGTCGGCGGCTGCGCTGGTCATGAAGTACTGGTTTCCGAACACGCCTTCTATTGTCTGGAGCTCCATCTTCCTGGCGATTCTCTTTATGCTCAACTTCCTCTCGGTACGCGGTTACGGTGAGGCAGAGTATTGGTTTGCCGGAATCAAGGTGGTCGCCATCATCGTGTTTATCCTCCTCGGCATCGGGATGATCTTTGGCATCCTAACCCAGCCTGCCGTGGGTTTCCACAACTTTGTACTCGGCGGAAGTCCATTCCATGGAGGATTTATGGCCGCGTTCGGCGTTGCCATGATTGCAGGGTTCTCGTTTCAAGGTACTGAGATTGTTGGCATTGCAGCTGGCGAAAGCGACAACCCTTCGCGTAACGTGCCGCGGGCCATCAACACTGTGTTCTGGCGAATCCTAATCTTTTACGTGCTCTCCATTCTAATAATCGGTCTGATCATTCCCTACACAGATCCCAACCTGCTCAAGAACGATGTGACGAACATCGCGGTCAGCCCATTCACTCTGGTGTTCAAGCATGCGGGACTTGCTTTTGCGGCCGGGCTCATGAACGCCGTCATTCTCACTTCCGTGCTGTCTTGCGGCAACTCTTCTATCTACGCATCGACGCGGATGTTGTGGGCGCTCGCGAAGGAAGGGAAGGCGCCGAAACTGTTCACACGGGTCAATTCACGCGGTGTCCCGACCTATGCCCTGTATGTGACCACGATTTTCGGCTTCCTCGCATTCCTCTCCTCGTTGTTCGGAAATGGTGTCGTCTACATCTGGCTGTTGAACTGCTCGGGTATGACCGGGTTCATCACCTGGCTCGGGATCTCCATTTGCCACTATCGGTTCCGTAAGGCATATGTCGCACAAGGAAGGAACCTTAATGAACTAAAGTACCGTGCGAAATGGTACCCCTTCGGGCCACTCTTTGCAATTGTCCTGTGCACGATCGTCATCCTTGGACAGGGCTATGAAGATTTCACTGGCGGCTCCATTCAGTGGGGAAATATCATCGCTACGTACATCGGATTACCCGTGTTCCTCATCTTGTGGCTGTTGTACAAATGGATCCGCAAGACCCGAGTGATTCCGCTTAGCGACTGCGTGTTCGATCCGGACGAATCATGATGATCCTTACCCGGTTTGTCTGTCCACGGCGAATCGCCCGTGTCCTCGCAGATTGAGGCATCTTCAATGCGCGGGGCATGCTCTCTTTCCTCTTTGCGGTTTTTTCGGAGAGTTCCAAGTGCGAGCACACTAATATCCAATCGCGCGATGTTGCCGAATCCCGAATACATCCATAGACTGCCCGCTACTGCCGCGTATTGGCAATCGGACTACGACATGGTGGTGGAACGGCAATCTTATAATGAAGCGGGTCCGCATTTCCCGTCGAGCGCACTAGCTGGTTGCTACGGAGCGGAGACGGGAAAATCGGAGCCCGCGAACTTTTCGTCAACTTGAAGGAAACCCCTCGCATCATCCGGCTTCGTTCCGACGTTCTCCTTCTTCGACGGCTGGCCAGCCGAAAACTTGGCTGAAACCGCGCACCACCTGGTTCATCACTTCCGCCATGTCGATGCGTTCACCCAGGATTTTTTCCATCGACGTGACGCCGTATTGTTGAATGCCGCACGGGACGATCAGATTGAAATACCGCAGATCGGTATTGACATTGAGCGCAAATCCGTGACTGGTGATGTAGCCTTTTCGTTGGCGTCCGCGGTTGAACTTCACTCCGATGGCAGCGATTTTTTCGTCTCCCACCCAGACACCGGTGTACGGAGGTTTGCGGCCGCCTTCGATGCCCCAATGGCGAAGGGCAACGATCAATGCTTCCTCCACGTCGCGCAAATACGCATGGGCATCATTACCCCGCTCACCCAGATAAAACAGCGGATATCCCACCAATTGTTCCGGTCCGTGATAGGTGACGTCGCCACCTCGGTCAATCTCCACCAGTTCGACACCACGTTCGGCATACTGCTCTTTGGTTAACAGCAGGTTTTCCATATGGCTACCGCGCCCCATCGTCACCGTATGCGGATGTTCCAACAGCAACAATTGATTGGACGCGTTTCCTTCATCGATCGATTTTACTATCTGTTTCTGCATATCCCACGCCTCGTGATATGGCACGAGACCCAATCGCATCACTTCAAACAACGGTGATCCCTCCCGCCATCTACAAAAAACCTGAAGGCACCCCAAGGGGCGCCTTCATTGTACCATAGATTAGATTTGCGTGTCGGGACCATAGGCTTCCAGGCGCTGTTTGACCGCTTGCAGGAAGCGTCCGGCCATCAGGCCATCCAGGATGCGGTGATCCAGTGACAGGCACAGGTTGACCCTGTCACGAACGGCGATCATGTCGTTGAAGATCACCGGTTTTTTCACAATCGCTTCCATGGAAATGATCGCTGCCTGCGGATGGTTGATGATCGGCATCGAAGCAATCGAACCGAAGGAACCAGTGTTATTCACCGTGAAGGTACCACCTTGCAGATCCTCCAGAGACAGCTTGCCCGAACGCGTTTTTTCCACCAACCGATGAATTTCCTTGGCCAGGCCCAGGATGCTTTTCTCATCCGCATCTTTGATCACCGGCACGTACAAGGCATCGTCGGTGGCCACGGCAATTGAGATGTTGATCCGTTTTTTCAGGATGATCTTGTCACCGCCCCAGACGGCGTTCAAATACGGGAATTCCTTCAGCGAATCGACGACGGCTTTGATGAAGAACGGCAGGAATGTCAGGCTGACACCCTCGCGTTTTTTGAACTCGTCTTTCAGCTTGTTGCGCAATTGGACCAACCCGGTAACGTCGGCTTCCATCATGGTCCATGCATGCGGCGCTTCGTGCTTGCTTTGCACCATCCGCTGGGCGATCGTTTTGCGCACGGCCGTGACCGGCACTTCTTGATCGCCTTCTTCCAGCGTGATGCCCGTCGTCGGTTTTCCATCAGATACAGCAGGTGCGGATACTGGTGCGGTGGCAGTGCGAGCGGCTTCCGCGGCAGGTGCCTGTTGCGGTTCCGCCTCCTGTTGGGTCTTCTCGGCTTTTACCGCATCAACTTGCCCGGATTCGATGACGCGCAGGACATCTTTGCGGGTGATGCGTCCGCCCGCTCCCGTTCCTTCAATTTTCTCCAAATCGATGTTATGCTCCTGCGCCAGACGCAACACGGCGGGTGAATACCGCCGCTTCATCGAGGGTTCACCTTGATCTTTTTTAGCGGGAGCATCCGTTTTGTCATCTTCTACAGTTGGTTCTTCTTTTTTCTCTTCAGCGGCGGGGGCCTCCGTTGCCGCAGCACCTTCTTCCTCAATCCGGCAGATCAATTGCCCCACTTCCACCGTTTGCCCTTCCTCGGCGATGATCTCATTCATCGTACCGGAAATGGTGGCGGGCACCTCCGCATTCACCTTGTCGGTGGCCACTTCACAGATGGGTTCATACTTGGCAACGGGATCACCCGGTTTTTTCAGCCATTTGGTGATGGTTCCCTCGGTTACACTCTCGCCGAGCTGGGGCATCGTCACATCGGTCGCCATAGTCAACCTCCTATCTGGTACATCCTAAAACTCGGCCAACTCGCGGATCGCTTTGGCCACTTTATCGACATTCAGCATGAATTCCTTCTCCATCGGCGGGCTGTACGGCATGGCCGGCACATCCGGTCCGCACAGACGACGGATCGGCGCATCTAGCTCAAACAGTGCCTCTTCGGCGATGATGGCCGAAACTTCTCCGCCAACGCCGCCAGTTTTGTTGTCTTCGTGGGCGATCAGCACTTTGCCCGTTTTGGCCGCCGCTTCCAGGATCGCTTCCTTGTCCAGCGGTAGCAGCGTGCGCAAATCCAACACGTGCACACTGATGCCCTCTTTTTCCAACTGCTCGGCCGCTTGCAGGGCGAAATGCAGTGTCAAACCGTAAGAGATCACGGTCACGTCGGTACCTTCCCGTTTGACTTCCGCTTTTCCGATCGGCAAGGTGTAATCGTCCTCTGGCACTTCCCCTTTGATCAGGCGGTAACACCGTTTGTGTTCAAAGAAGAGGACCGGGTCTTCGTCGCGAATAGCTGCTTTGAGCAACCCCTTGACGTCGTACGGAGTGGACGGTGCCACAATTTTCAGCCCCGGAATGCCGTTAAACATTTTTTCCACGCTTTGCGAGTGGTACAACGCGCCGTGCACACCGCCACCGTACGGAGCGCGAATCACAAGCGGACAGTTCCAGTCGCCGTTGGAGCGGTAGCGCAGTTTTGCCGCCTCACTCACGATTTGGTTGACGGCAGGCATGATGAAATCGGCAAACTGAATCTCCGCCACAGGACGCATCCCGTAAGCGGCCGCCCCGATCGCCACACCAACGATGGCGGACTCCGTCAGCGGGGTATCCAATACGCGGTCTTCCCCAAATTCCTCGTACAATCCTACCGTAGCGCGAAACACGCCGCCCCGGACGCCGACATCTTCACCCAGCACAAACACGCGATCGTCGCGGCGCATCTCCTCGCGCAACGCCATGGTTACCGCATCGATATACGAAATCACCGGCATGTCGTTCTCCTCCTATTCCGCATAAACGTGTTTGTAGGTATCTTCGGGTTGCGGGTACGGCGCCTTTTCGGCATACTCCGTCGCTTCGTCCACTTCTTTTTGGATCGCGGCGAGAATCTCTTTTTCCTTGTCCTCGGTCAGCACGCCTGTATCCAGCAGATATTGGCGAAATTGCACGATGGAATCCTTTTTCCGCGCTTCTTCCACCTCTTCGCGACTTCGGTAGGTCCTGTCGTCGTCGTCACTGGAGTGAGGTACCAACCTGTACGACTCGGCTTCGACCAAGGTCGGGCCTTCGCCGCGACGGGCACGCTCCGCTGCTTCTTTCATTACTTTGTACACTTCCAGCGGGTCGTTGCCGTTGACTTTGACGCCCGGGAAACCGTATCCTTGGGCACGCGCGGCTACACTGCCGCCTGCCACCTGTTTGTTGAGCGGCACGGAAATGGCGTATTTATTGTTTTCTACCAGGAAAATCACCGGGAGTTTGTGTACACCGGCAAAGTTGCACGCCTCATGGAAATCGCCTTGGTTGCTGGAACCTTCTCCGCAGGAGGTAACAGCCACCAAGTCTTCCCCTTTCAGCTTAGCGGCGTAAGCCACGCCAACCGCGTGCAGCATCTGCGTGGTCACCGGGCTGGATCCGGAGAGAATACGGTATTTCTTGCTGCCGAAGTGGCCTGGCATCTGCCGTCCACCGGAGTTGGGGTCTTCCGCCTTAGCAAATGCGGACAACATCTGGTCCCTCGCCGTCTGTCCGAAGACCAGCACCATCCCTAAGTCACGATAGTACGGGCAGAGGAAGTCTTTTTCCTTATCCAGTGCGAAAGCGGTTCCGATTTGAATGCCTTCTTGCCCCTGACAGGAAATGACGAACGGAATTTTTCCCGCGCGGTTCAACAGCCACATGCGCTCGTCGATTTTACGGGCGAGCACCATGTAGCGATACATCTCCAATACCTGCTCATCGCTCAAACCCAGTTCAGCATGACGCGATTTCGCCATCGTTGGGCTTCCTCCCATCTACAAACGGAAATTGTAGTCGATCAAGAATCAAGCATCACCCAGCGTGAATGGCCGCTCCATCGATCGCCATCGCCACTTCCCCAAACACTTCGGACAATGTCGGATGCGGATGGATCGTATGGCTGATCTCCCATGGCGTGGCATCCAGCACCTTGGCCAATCCCGCTTCGGAAATCATGTCCGTGGCGTGCGGTCCAATGATGTGCACACCTAGAATATCGTCGGTCTTCTTATCGGCGATCAATTTAATGAAGCCATCCGTTTCTCCGAACACCAACGATTTGCCCACGGCCCGGAACGGGAATTTGGCCACTTTGACATCATAACCCTGTTCTCTGGCCTGGTCTTCCGTCAGGCCGATACTGCCGATTTCCGGCCGGCTGTAGGTGCACCGGGGCACCATATTCGGATCAAGTGGATGCGGGTGTTTGCCTGCCATGTGTTCGACGGCGATAATCCCCTCATGCGATGCCACGTGCGCCAACTGATAACCGCCCACCACGTCGCCGATGGCATAGATGTGGGATTCGGCCGTCTGCATGTATTGGTTTACCTGGATGATGCCTTTTTCCACTTTGATCGACGTGTTTTCCAGCCCGATGTCTCCCACATTGGCTTGCCGCCCGACGGAGACGAGCACCTTCTCGGCGGACAGCTCGATTGTTTCCCCGCCCTTTTCTGCTTTCAGCGTCACCGTGCCTCCTTCGGCCTTCACGCTTTCCGGTATCACTTTGGCGCCGGTGTGGATTTTCACTTTTCGCTTCTTCAGGATGCGCGTCATTTCCTTGCTGACGTCGGCATCTTCAAACGGCAGGATGCGGTCGACGAACTCCACGACCGTCACTTCCACCCCGAAATCGTTCAACATGGATGCCCACTCGATGCCGATCACACCGCCGCCGATTATTACGATCGACTTGGGTAATTCGTTCAATTGCAGGGCATGGTCGGAGTTCATCACATGAACACCATCGATCTCCAGACCGGGTAAACTGCGCGGACGCGAGCCGGTTGCAATCAGCACGAATTGCGGTACCAGCATCTCTGCTTCCCCGCCGTCATTGCGTTCCACGGCGATGGTGCCTGGCATGGGGGAGAAAATGGACGGCCCCAGGATGCGACCCGTTCCTTCATAAACGGTGACACCGTTTTTCTTCAGCAGGTGCTGAACGCCTTTGTGCAGTTGTTCTACCACTTTCTGCTTGCGGGCCTGTACCAGATTCATGTCCAGCTTCACGTCACCGACAGAAATGCCGTAGCTTTCACTATTTTTCATGTCATGGTACAGTTCCGCGCTCCGAAGCAGTGACTTGCTGGGGATGCATCCCTTGTGAAGACAGACACCGCCCACCTTTTCCTTCTCCACGACGGCCACTTTCATTCCCAACTGTGCAGCCCGGATCGCAGCCACATAACCACCGGGCCCCGCTCCGAGAACAACCAAATCGTAGTTCTCCGCCATCGATTCACTCCACATCCTTTCTGCCCGGTTCAGGCGGATATGTCAGAGCTTCCTCTTCGCCACGCACCACGCGGAGCGCGCCTTCGGCCAACGCCTGCAATTCGTTTTCACCCGGAACGATGTGCACTGGCGCGATCCAACCGATGCGTTCGACGATTTGATCTGTAAACATCTTCCCGTATGCCAAGCCACCGGTCAAGATAATCGCGTCCAGTTTTCCCTCTAAAACAGTGGCGTAAGCACCGATCTCCTTGGCCACCTGATACGCCATGGCCGAATAGATCAATGCCGCCTGCTTGTCACCCTTCTCGATCCGCTTTTCCACTTCGCGGGCATCAGTGGTACCGAGATATCCCATCATTCCACCTTTGCCGACGATCATTCTCATGATTTCACCGGCGAAATATTTTCCCGAAAAACACAACGCCACCAGATCACCCACAGGCAATGTGCCCGCCCGTTCAGGAGAAAAGGGGCCTTCGCCGTGCAATCCGTTATTCACATCGATCACTCGACCGTTTTTATGGGCGCCAACGGTGATTCCGCCCCCCATATGAGCGATGACGAACCGACACTCCCGGTATGTTTTACCCAATTTGGCCGCTACACGCCGCGCGACCGCCTTTTGGTTCAACGCGTGAAAGATACTGCGCCGTTCAATAGCTGGCATCCCAGAGATCCGAGCGATCGGCTCCAGCTCGTCCACAACGACGGGATCGACAATGAATGCCGGAATATTCAGTTTGGAAGCGATTTCAAAAGAGAGTATAGCACCCAAGTTGGAAGCGTGCACCCCGTACTCTCCGGAGCGCAAATCATTCATCATCGCTTCGTTCACCTGATACGTGCCGCCGGGAATGGGACGGAGCAAGCCGCCCCGTCCCACCACAGCACGCAGACGTGTCAGGTTGATACCTTCTTGGTCCAGTGTGTCCAAAATCAGCTGTTTGCGAAACTCGTATTGATCAAACAGATGATCAAACTTGCTCAGCTCTTCCGGGTCGTGCCGCAACGTTTCTTCCAAAATCTGCTTCTCGCCATCAAACACGCCGATTTTGGTCGAGGTCGAACCCGGATTAATGGCCAATACCCGAATCGGTTCCTGCACGTCCAAACACTCCGTTTCCTACAAGTCGATTGCGATGTCTGGCAGTCGAGACAGTCTACTATCAGACAATGGATCACCAGACACCCATTAACCGTGATGCGTCATATTCAAGGTGTGGCGTTCATTTTGCAAGAACATGCTACGGGATTGGCGCAAAGTAGCGATTCGTTCTTCCGCCATCCGGTCAGCCGCCTTGTAGGTCGGGATGTTGTCCCGCTCGGCGATTTCAAATACTTTCATGATGTTGTCGTAAATGCCTTCCACTTTTTTCATCGCCCGATCGCGGTTGTAACCCAACAACTCATCAGCCACGTTGATCAGGCCACCGGCGTTGATCACATAGTCGGGTGCATACACTATGCCTTTTTCTTGGAGAATGTCACCGTGACGCTCCTCTTTCAGCTGGTTGTTGGCGGAACCGGCGACCACTTGGCATTTCAAGCGGCCAATCGTTTCATCGTTGATGATCGCCCCCAACGCACACGGAGAGAAGATGTCGCAATCGACATCGTAGATTTTGTCCGGAGACACCGCTTCCGCTCCGAAATCGCGAACGGCGCGTTCCAAATTTTCTTGGTTGATGTCGGTGACGATCAATTTGGCTCCTTCTTTATGCAAGTATTTGCAGAGCTCGTATGCGACGCTGCCGACCCCCTGCACCGCCACCGTTTTTCCGGACAGCGAATCATTGCCGAAAGCTTTTTTAGCCGCCGCTTTCATTCCGACATAGACACCGTAAGCTGTCACCGGGGAGGGATTGCCGCTGGAGCCGAATGCCGGGGACACTCCCGTCACGTAGCGAGTCTCCTGATGGATGATGTCCATATCCTCCACGGTGGTGCCCACGTCTTCGGCGGTGATGTAACGACCGTTCAGGCCTTGGATAAACCGACCGAACGCACGGAACATCGCTTCGTTTTTGTCCTTGCGCGGATCACCGATGATAACTGTTTTCCCCCCGCCCAGATTCAAACCGGCCGCCGCCGCTTTGTAGGTCATGCCACGGGCCAAACGCAGGGCGTCAATTATGGCATCTTCTTCGGAATCGTAGGTCCACATCCGGGTACCACCCAAAGCGGGGCCGAGCGTGGTATCGTGAATGGCAATGATCGCTTTCAAACCGGATTCCCGGTCCTGGCAGAACAGCAGTTGCTCGTAATCATATTTTTGCAGGTAATCGAACAGCTTCATGACGGAGCTCCTCCTTATGCTTGACGTTTATTGAAATCCGCCTGTAACACCGCCATCGCGATCGAGTAAAGTTTGGCTTCGTGCGTGTCCGCTCGCGAAGTGAGGACAACGGGTACCTTGGCACCCAACACCAGACCACCGATTTTGCTGCGGGCAAAGTAGACCATGGATTTGTAAAGCATGTTGCCCGCTTCAATATCGGGGACCAGAAGCACATCGGCGCGACCCGCCACCGGGCTTTTGATTCCTTTGTGCTCAGCCGCTTCCACCGATACAGCATTGTCCAGCGCAAACGGACCGTCGACGACAGCCCCCTTGATTTGTCCGCGACGGTTCATTTGTGCGAGTGCGGCCGCATCCAGTGTGGGTTGCATGTTGGGATTGACTACTTCCACTGCTCCGAGTACGGCCACTTTGGGTTCTGCAAGGTCCAGCGAGTGACACAACCGGACGACGTTTTGAACGATTTGCACTTTCTCCTGAAGTGAAGGAGCGATATTGAGTGCCGGGTCGGTTACGTGAATCAAACGGTCGTACCCCGGTACCTCAAACGTCGCCACGTGGCTCAGCACGCCGGAACCACGCAAGCCCGCCTCTTTGTTGAGTACTGCCCGCAGGAAGTCTGCGGTTTGGACCATCCCCTTCATCACCACATCCGCTTGTCCTTCGCGAACAGCCTGAACCGCTTCCCGACTCGCGAGAGCAGGGTTTGGTTGGTCGGACACCATGTCCGGGTCCAGCGACAAACCGATTTCATCCGCAAACGCCCGGATTTTGTTCCGATCACCAAACAGACGGAAATCAGCGATTTGCCGTTTTTTCGCGTCTGCGACTGCTTCCAGCACCTCCCGATCATCCGCAGCGGCTACCGCGACAGTTACAGGTTCCAGTGCTTCAGCTTTCGCCAAGATTTCTGAGAAAGTACGAATGGGTTTCATGATTCCACCTCTTTTTTCCGACCTTGTCTTTTTTTGCCGGATCTTTGCTCAATATTGTTCTCGAAATGGTCGGCCCTCATGCAGTTAAGTGCAAATCCCATGCCAATCTCCCGTCATCAGGTTGGACAACTGCGGAAAAAACTGATTTTCCGCTTCTATCCGTGAGACTCGACAGAAGTGCCGATAAGAAAACCAAGAAAATCCCTGCAATATTTTGCACGCCTATGATGGATCTTTCCTGCAAAAAATTGCAGGTTATATTTCCATCTCCGGATCGGAATCCAGCTGATAACGCTCCAACTTGTAATAGAGATTGCGCACAGAGATGCCCAACCGCCGGGCCGTTTCCGTCTTATTGCCGCCACATTGCCGATAAGTGCGAAGGATGGTCTCCTTTTCGACACGCGCCATCACTTCCTGGAGTGTTTCCCCTTCCGCCCCATCACCCATGTCCGGGAACACCGCACGGGACGTCGCTTCCAACGGCGGCAAATGCTCTAACCGCATGGTTCGCTCGTGATAACCCATGTTGATCATCGCACGACCCAATACGTTCTCCAGCTCCCGTACATTCCCGGGCCATGAATAGGATTGCAAGGCTTGGAGGGCATGCGGATCGATCGTCTCCACATTGCGCCCGTATTCTTGGTTGAACCGCTTGATCACATGCAAGGCCAAATCGGGCAAATCCTCTTTACGTTGACGTAAGGGCGGGATGTGGATCGGCAACACATTGAGCCGGTAGTACAAATCCTCCCGGAAGCGTTTTTCCCGAATCGCCTTTTCCAAATCGACATTGGTGGCGGCAATCACCCGCACATCGACGGGAATCGGTTTGGTTCCTCCGACACGGAGCACTTCCTTCTCCTGCAGGACGCGCAGGAGTTTGGCTTGAATGTTGGGGGCCAACTCCCCGATTTCGTCCAAAAAAATGGTGCCTCCGCTCGCCTCCTCAAACAATCCCTTTTTACCGCCGCGACGCGCCCCGGTGAACGCGCCCTCGACATATCCAAACAGCTCGCTTTCCAACAGCGATTCGGAAATAGCCGCACAGTTGACCCGGACGAACTGATGGTATTTCCGGTCGCTGTCATTGTGGATCGCATGAGCGAACAGCTCTTTTCCAGTACCGGATTCCCCTCGCAACAGAACCGTCGCTCGTGTTTTCGCCGCTTGACGGGCTTGTTCGACCGCATAGATGAACGCTTCGCTTCGGCCAATGATGTCGTCAAACGTATACTTCGCCTCCAGTGTGCGGATGATCCGCCGGGCCCGCTCCAGCTCCTGATTTAGCTTTTGGATCTCGGACATATCGTGCAAAATGCCGACGCTGCCCTTCAGTTCCCCATCCACAATGATCGGAGCGACATTGACGACGACATCCTTCCGGTGCGGACCCACTTTCATCGGCACCCCGCGAACCGGTTGCCGTGTTTTCAGCACCTTCATATGCATGCTTTCCCCTTCGGAAATGTCGGTGTCGGCCGGTTTGCCAATCACCTCTTCCGGCTTCAGGCCGGTCAACCGGGTATAGGCGGGGTTGATCAGGATGCCGATCCCCTGCGCATCCACTACGGAGATAGCATCGTCGGAGGAGTCGATAATCGCTTGAAGCAAACTTTTCATGCTTTCCAGGTTGGTCACTTGCTGACTGAGGGAGGTCACTTCTGTGATGTCCCGAAAAACGGCCACGGCGCCGATCACATTGCCATGACGGTCCGTCACCGGCACGCGGTTGGTCACGATACGCGTGCCGTCAGGCAATGTCTGTTGGCGGTTCAGCTCCCGTTTGCCGGTTTTTAGCACATAATCCAACCGGGTATTGGGGATCGTCTCCGATACTGGTTTGCCCATCACGTCGGACATACTCATCTTCATCAATCGTTCGGCCGCCCGGTTAAACAGCGTGATTTTCCCCTGTTTGTTGACGGCGATCATCCCGTCATGCGTGGAGTTGAGGATCGCGTCCAACTCCCGTTGCCGGGATCGCCATGCTTCAAACCACGTTTCTTTTTCTTCGATCAGTTGCAACATGAGATTAGCCACAGCACCCGAGATCACAAGGGTCCCCTGTTCCGTGAGACGACACAAATGTTCATAAACGGACGGGTCTCCGGTTACCTCCAAAATGACATCGGGTCGCTCTCTCAGAAAGGGGGTCACGTCCGTACCGGTCGGAATCCCCATTTCCCTGGCCAAACGGACGGCGGGAGCATGATCGTTTACATCGACCACACCCATCACCACCACTCGGTCCATTTCGGACAAGGTCCGAAGAAGTGCCGTTCCTCCCTTTCCCCCACCCACAATCAGAAACCGTTTCACATTCTCCCCCCTTTGTGGTGTGAGGTGTCAATCCGGTATCATCTTACCATAACCGGAAGATTTTCATGTAAGACCAAACCGTGGAAAACAGACATGAATTAAGATACCATTATGGAGAGAGGAAAGAAAGGCGGTATTGACATGTTGTACCAACGATTGCTCGCCATCATCGTGCTGTGCATCCCCGGAGTGCTGGGCGTTTACGGTTGGACACTGATGCGTGATGTTTTCTTCAATTATTTTGCCAGAGGGCGTTTTGCGTGGCTCCCTTTCATAGGGGGACTGGCGCTGTTTTTGTTTGGATTGTGTTTTCTCGCCGGTTTCATTTTCTACCGCGACTTCAAACGCAACCAAATTCAGCCAAAACTGCGGAAATGGATCGAGAGGAAATAGACCTTCGGGCTCGGGAAGTCGCGGGCCATCGCCTCTCTTAAGCGCGTTGTCGGCTCGCGTCCCCGCTTGAAGATTCGTAAGCGATCAATAGCGCTCCGTCAGGAGACGAGGCACACCTCCCCGAACGGTCACATATCTTGTGATCGTAGCCCATACCCGAGGAGGAACGTGCATGTCAGTTTCGTACAATCGTTACATGACTTCTTCCCTTCGTCACCAAATTTTGTCCATCACCCGGCAAGGACGGCAAAAAATCGCCTCCATTCACTCATCCACCCGCAATCCTTCACTGTTGAAACAGCTGGACCGAATCGATCAGGCATTTCAATCGTTGCAACAATTGGCTACCGATCAGGCTAGCACAGCAGATCAGTTGTATGAGGCGCTGCATCGTGCGTATTATACCCATCAGCAAATGCTGACGGTTCTGTTCCATCATCCCCCCCACCCCGCGTCGGTTCACACTTTGCCCATCGAGCCATCCGATGATGAGCATACATCATCCGATACCACTTCCGAAACCGAAATCCAAATCCACCCCGTCCCTCCGGGAAAACACAAGCTACCACCGCTCCCCTACCCCTACAACGCCCTGGAACCGTACATCGACGAAAAAACGATGCACCTACACCATGACGAACACCACAAAAGTTATGTCGACGGCTTGAACAAAGCGGAATTAATGATGGTGCAAGCGCGAAAAACCGGCAACTTCGATCTGATCAAACACTGGGAACGCGAAGCAGCCTTCAACGGGGCCGGTCATTATCTGCACACCTTGTTTTGGGAAACGATGGCTCCTCATGCCGGTGGAAAACCCACAGGTCCGATACGTAAGCAAATCGAACGGGACTTCGGCAGTTTCCAAGCGTTCAAGAAACATTTCTCGCAAGCCGCCGAAAAAGTCGAAGGAGGGGGCTGGGCGATTCTCGTCTGGGCACCACGAGCCCAACACCTGGAGATCCTGCAGGCGGAAAAACACCAAAACCTGTCACAATGGGACGTGATTCCGCTGCTGCCTTTGGATGTGTGGGAACACGCCTATTATTTGAAATACCCCAACAAACGAAAGGACTACATCGAAGCCTGGTGGCACGTCGTCAATTGGCCAGCGGTCAACCGCCGTTTTGTTCAGGCGCAAACGATTCGATGGAGACCGTATTGAAAAAAGGACCGATCGTCCGCCGATCGGCCTCCATACATCCCTGGCGGATAATCGGTCCTTCCATTTGGGCAGAAATTATGTATCCCGGTCGTTGTTTTCTTGGTGGTCCGCTTCCTTTTCTTTGCGTACCTTTTCGACTTTGCGATGCAATTTTGCAGGCGCCCCCCGAAAAAAGATCGCTTCTTCCAGAAGCTTCTCCTTTTTCACACGCCCTTTTTGCGAGCGGGTTTCCAGCCATTCGTATTCGTCTTCGTATTGCGTGTTGCGTTTGGACATTCCCTATTCCTCCCGTGATTCATCTGGAAATGAACAAGAACCATCCGTACGGCAGACAAGCCAGTATGGCCAAAGCCAGCGCAATGATGAGTGCCTGCATGCCATGGGCGAAATCATCAGCTCTACGGTCGTTGATCCGCGAGTTGATATCCGCGCATTTGGCGTATTTTTTGATCAGCGCCTTTCTCAAAACCGCCTTTTTTTCGGGATATTGCGCTTGAATATCCCACGCCCGGGGCATCCACTCATAGTTGACCGGCCACAAAAATTTAAAGAAAAACAGCATACTGACACAAATTGACGAAAACGAACCACCCAAAAAAAAACAACAAATTGCTGGATAGTAAAGGGGAAGTCATGGAAATGGCGGATACCAGTTTTTTGGCCAGGTAATAAAAGCCACCCATCATTGCCGTGATCATGGCAATCGGTATCTGAATGCGCATTTCCATTGTATCTTTCCGCGTCAGCTCTTTGTCATACATTTCTTTCATCAAATCGTACAGTTCTTGTTCCGACATCGATTTACCATTTGATGAATTCTTCTGCGTCATCCCGTATCTTGCCTCTCACGACTGTTCATCCGGCATAAATCTCTTATATTTTATCAAAAAATCAACCCGTCGGGTGATTGTTTCCGCACGAGTTGATTAAAGATTTGTGTGGACCTTCCCTCTCGCACCAAACGCAAAAAACCTCCGGAATCTGAAAGAAATTCCGGAGGTTTTTTCAGGTAATCTTAGTCCCGCGCTTCGTTTTCTCAGCTCGTTCCAGCATACGCTGCAAGACGGGCCACAGATGCCAGAATCCCATGCCATCAGGCGTATGGGGTGTCAACCCACTTTGTGCTCGATACGCAATTTGTCCGCTACCATCGCGATAAATTCGCTGTTGGTGGGTTTTGCCTTGGTCACGTTGATGGTATATCCAAACAGATTGCGAATGGATTCCATGTTGCCCCGACTCCAAGCTACCTCGATCGCGTGACGAATCGCCCGTTCGACCCGACTGGGCGTGGTGTTGTACTTCTCCGCGATCCGTGGATACAACGTTTTGGTAATGGCGCCGAGCAACTCCACTTCGTTGTACACCATCGTGATGGCTTCGCGGAGGTACAGATACCCTTTAATATGAGCTGGTACGCCGATTTCGTGGATCACACTCGTGATGTTGGCGTCTAGATTGTTGGTTCGGTTCAACTGCGGATTCATCGACTTCATCGTGGTCGGTGCGCCCGGTTGTCCTTTCATTTGACGGATCCGATGCGCCAACACGTCCATATCAAATGGTTTGAGTATGTAATAGGCCGCTCCCAATTCCACTGCACGCTGGGTGATGTTTTCCTGACCAAAAGCCGTTAACATCATGATTTTGGGAACCGGTTTGATTCCCCGTTCGTGGATTTGTTCCAACACACCCAATCCGTCCAAGTGTGGCATGATGATGTCCAGCACCAACACATCCGGCACGTCTTTCTCCAATTTTTCCAACACTTCATTGCCATTGTAGGCAACACCAATCACGTCCATGTCGTCCTGGGAAGCGAGATATTCCCTTAACAATTCAGCAAACTCCCGATTGTCGTCGGCCAACAAAACGCGGATTTTATTCAAAGCAATGTCCCCCTGTCCGCTTCTTTGATTGTGCTATGAAGTTTTTCGACATTTCCAATGGTCGATCCTGCTTTTGGATTCAAAATACGACCATACATTTCCTTTAATGATAAAAAAGAGAAACGGGTCTCTTGGAGACCCGCCGCATTTAGTACTCCCGCATCCTGCAACATCCATTCAATCAGTGTACCGTACCCGGAAGTGGGATCATTAACAAAGACATGTGTCACAGCTCCAATCAGTTTGCCGTTCTGCAAAATGGGACTGCCGCTCATCCCCTGAACGATCCCTCCCGTACTCTTTAACAGTCTCGGGTCGGTAATTTTGATGATCATCCCTTTGGTCGCTGGATATTTTTGATGAACTACATGTACGATCTCAATGTTGTACCGCTCCACTTTTTGCCCTTCCACCACTGTCAGGATTTGGGCCGGTCCTTCTTTTACCTCTTCTGCCAACGCTACAGGAACTGTTCGATTGTACAGGCCCTTGTCGGGCAATCGGTCCATTTTACCGAAGATCCCGAACGGCGTATTGCGTCGAATGGAACCGAGAACGTGATGCTCCTGGAAAAAAATCGCGCGTTTTTCCCCGGGTTCACCCGACTCTCCTCTTTGGATGGAGGTGACGCTGGAATGAATGATCGTCCCCCCTCCGACTCGAATCGGCTGACCGGTATCCATATCGGATATGACATGCCCCAACGCACCATACACTTTTCGAACCGGATCGTAAAACGTCAATGTGCCCACACCCGCGGCGGAATCACGGATATAGAGGCCGATGCGATAGATCCCCTCCCGTTTGTCGAAGACGGGTGTCAATGTCGTCTCCCGCTCACTGTCACCGCGTACCAGCTTCACTTTCAGCGGTTGGCCAAATGTCTTCCGGACAATGGTTGACACTTGGTTGACGTTTTTGATCGGTTGATCATTGATGCGCACGATATAGTCACCGACGTGGATATCCGCTTTTTCTCCGGGTGAAATCGCCTCATCTCCCTGCGATACCAGATGATGACCGACAACCATCACTCCGGCTGATTGCAGTTTGACCCCGATCGACTGTCCGCCGGGAATCACGCGGATTTCCGGCAAAACCCGCAATTGCAGTGTCTTGAGTGGAATGCGTCCAAACAACCGGAGGGTCAGCCGCGTCTGTCCGCGATGTTTGGTCATGACGGTAAACGGATGATGCAAATCCAGTTGCGCACGACTTTTCCCGTTGATCGCCGCTACGTGTGGATCGGCGATGTCGGCCATCACAGTGGCCGGCATTGTCAGTCGAAGTTGTTCCTGATGACCGGAAAACAAGCGCAATTCCCGGGGGAACGAAGTGAACTGTTGAAAAGTCGGTGTCATACTGGCCCAGATAAGGAAGCCAACCAGTACAATACCCCACCATTTTCTTTTCTGTTTTTCCCGCAAAACGGATCACACTCCCGCGCTCCTGCCTGCACCTCCATCGCGTTGATACCCAGTGTTGACCGTCGGTACTGTTACATTGCCCGCGGCCCGAGCCTTTTATGTTACACAAATGATTCCTGACAATCCGAATGACACTGATGAGCTGCACGAAAAGTAAAGCCGCTTTGGGAACAGGACTTCCCGAAAGCGGCTTATTTCCTTTTTAGATCGCTTTTTTCATCTGTTCGGCCATTTGAAGCATCTCCTGCGCATGTTCTCGTGTGGTGTCCGTCACTTCCACACCGCCCAGCATCCGGGCCAGCTCCAACGTTCTTCCCTGCCTATCCAGTTTTTCGACATGGGTTTTGGTGTGTCCTGATTCTGCTTCTTTGTAAATGTAAAAGTGCGTGTCCGCCATACAGGCCACTTGTGGCAAATGCGTGATGCACAAGACTTGGCTTTTTCGCCCCAAAGCCACCATTTTCTCGGCAATCGCTTGGGCTGCGCGTCCACTGACCCCCGTATCGATCTCATCAAAAATGAGGGTAGGGATGTGGTCCACATCTGCAAACAGCGTTTTCAATGCCAGCATAATCCGGGACAATTCCCCGCCAGATGCAATTTTGGCCAGTGGTCTGAGCGGTTCACCAGGGTTGGGCGCAATTTGAAACTCAATCCGGTCCTTGCCGATCGGCGTCAATCCGTTCGGTGTTTCAGAAGCGTAAAAGGCAACATGAAACGTGGTGGCCCCCATATTGAGATCGGCCAGCTCTTTTTCTACCCGCTCCTCCAAACGTTGGGCCGCTTGTTTCCGCAAAGCGGTCAGTTCCTTCGCCTTTTGGTCCAATACTGCGCGAAGTTGCTTTATTTCCGCTTCCAGCGCTTCTTTGTTTTCATCTCGGTTCAACAATTGCTCCAGCTCTTCCTGTACACGCTCGCCGAACGACAGAATGTCGCGGATGGAATCGCCATATTTTCGTTTCAGTTGGCGAATCAGGTGGAGACGGTCTTCCACTTCGACCAGCCGGTCGGGGTCAAATTCCAGTTGATCACGATACTTTCCCAGCTCTCGCGCAGCTTCCTCCAACTGATAGTATGCGCTTTGGACCATTTCCCACACGGAACGGATCGATTCATCTACTTGGACAATCTCTTCCAACGCTTGTAAAGCGTCGTGCAGGTGCTCCAGTCCGCGCCGTTCCCCGTACAATGCCTCATATGCCTCCGACGCGTTCTGGACGATTTTTTCGGCATGCGCTAACCGATTGCGCTCCAACTCCAGTTCCTCTTCTTCTTCCTCCGTCAACTTTGCCGCAGCAATTTCCTCCTGTTGAAAGCGTAGCAGATCAATTCGTTGGGCCATCTCTTTCTCGTCCACCGTTAAGCGTTGCCATTCACGTTCCCGATCGCGGTATTTTCGGTAGACGGCTTCGTACTCCCTGCGTTTGGCCAAAAGCGGTTCTCCACCGAAAGCATCCAGCCATTCCACGTGTTCTTCCGGTTTCAGCAGGGATTGATGCTCATGCTGACCGTGGATGTCCAGCAGCCGTTCGCCCACTTGTTTCAACATGGCCAAGGTCACCATGCGTCCGTTGATCCGGCAAGTGCTTTTGCCGCTCGCCGCGATTTCCCGACGGATGATGAGGACATCCTCTTCCGGTTCGATGCCCATTTCGGACAAAACATCTCTCACTGGGTGATCAGCCGGTACCTCAAATAGCCCTTCAATCTCTGCCTTCTCTTTTCCGTGACGTACGAAATCGGCGGAACCGCGTCCCCCGACCAAAAGCCCGATGGCATCGATCAGGATCGATTTCCCCGCGCCGGTTTCCCCGGTCAGCACATGAAATCCGTCGTCAAACGTCAGACGGACATGGTCGATGATGGCAAAATGGCGGATGGACATTTCCCGAAGCATCCCTATCCACTCCCACAAGCTACAGCATGTCGAGAAAACGTTTCACGACCTCTGGGACGACTTCTTTATTGCGGCAGATCATCAAGATCGTGTCGTCCCCCGCAATCGTGCCGATGATCTCCGGCCAATCCAAATGGTCGATCAGAGCTGCACACGCATGCGCATTCCCCGGCAGAGTTTTCATGACAATGAGATTTTCGCTGTGATCCACACCGACAAACGACTCAACCAACATACGTTTCAGCTTTTGCAACGGATTAAAGCGCCTGTCGGCAGGCAACGAATATTTGTAACGACCATTGTTGGTAGCTACCTTTACGAGGTGCAATTCTTTGATGTCGCGGGATACCGTGGCCTGGGTCACATTGAATCCCGCTTTTTTCAGTTCGTCCACCAATTCCTCTTGTGTTTCGATGTCCTTGCTTGCGATAATCTCGCGAATCTTGATGTGACGCTGCGCTTTCATCGTTTGCCCTCCAACCCAGGATCCTCATCCGTGTCTCCTTGCAGCTTTTTTCTCACGACTTCAAAAAAGGAGCGTTCCTGCCATTTGATCAGCAAGGTATTGTACGGAGACCGGCGTATACGGATCACATCATCCACATTTAACCGAAAACCCAGTTGACCGTCAATGGTCAAACCGATATCCTGATGCGTGGCGCTGACCCGCACTTCCAACACGCTTCCGGCCGGCAGCACCATCGGCCGGGCGGTCAGTGTGTGCGGACAGATCGGGGTGAGTAATATCGTCTGCAATCCGGGCCATACAATCGGCCCCCCGCACGATAAGGAATAAGCAGTGGAACCGGTCGGAGTGGAGACGATGACACCGTCCCCCGAGTAGGTACCCAAGTATGAATCGTCCATCCACACCGAGCAAGTGATCATGCGGCTGAACGATCCTTTGGCGATACCCACGTCATTCAATGCCACACTCCGCTCCAGTACCTGCCCGTCCCTCACCACCTCCGCATCCAGCATCAATCGTTCTTCTATGTAATAGTCCCCAGCGATCACACGGTCAACTGCATCAGCCAGATTGTCCGGTTCCGCTTCGGAGAGAAATCCGAGGTTACCCAAATTGAACCCCAATATCGGCAACGAATGCTGCGCAAACCGACGCGCAAACCCCAACAGGGTGCCGTCTCCGCCCAAGACAAACAAGATGTTGGCTCGTTCAGGAAAACGTTCCAACGGAAGACCGAGATCGGGACGACCGATCTCCTGTGCGATGTCCGGCTCCAGTACCACGCCGGCATTTCTCTCTTCCAACAATCGCACCAATTCACGCGTGACGATCCGTGTCTTGGGTTTTCCTTTGTTGACGGAAATGCCAATGGTTGTCAATGACTTCACCTCGGTGATCCATGGGTTACCGGATGAAGAATGCCAAGAGCATGCCCAGAACCATGGTTATCAGATAGGATACCCACGAGCGGCGTCCGGGAAACCGAATCCCTGGCACATCAAAATGAATGCGGTGAATATGCGCCCGTTCCGGATCCACATACAAAATCCCTGTAGGATGCAAAGCCAAAAACAGGGATAAAAAACGATCCCGAATGGCAGCACCGGTCATTGACAGCGGTTTTTTCGGTCGCGCCACCATCACCAGGTATACGTCTGAACCCTGTTTGGCCACATAGTCCACATATAACCGGCTTTCAAACGATTGCGAACCCACATGCACAAAGATGGGGAGCTTTTGCTTGGCCGCCACCACGTCAAACCCTTCCTCCCGCAATATATCGGGTATTTCGCCCCGAATGGCAGAACTTGTATCAGTCCATTGCCATCTCGCAGTGACGGACCGGTCACGTCTTCGCCATTTATGCGCCAACCACCATAACCCCGCTCCGAACAGCAGGAACAGGACCAACAGGTCCCCGGGATGAAGCAACAGTTCTCCCTCCTTTTTCCTACTTAATTCGAAGAGGGGTTCTGGAAATCCTTTCATTTCCTATGCATGTCGCCGGTGCGCCTCCGCTACGGCTTCTGCGATGGCTTCATCCGTCACGATCCCTGAGGAAAGACTTGGATCGCTTTTCGTCAGACGAGACAAAAACTCGATGTTGCCTTCCCCACCCGTTATGGGTGAAGGGATTACGCCCATCGGTTGAAAACCACAGGATGCCGCCATGTCTAACACAGATCGGATCACCTGCCGGTGAATGGCAGGATCGCGCACGATCCCTTTTTTTCCTACTTGTTCCTTACCCGCTTCAAACTGCGGTTTAATCAGTGCGATCACATCTCCGCCCGCACGCAAGATCGGGTAAAGTGGCGGCAGAATATGGCTTAACGAGATGAAGGAAACGTCTATGGTCGCCAAATCCGGTGACTCCCCAGGCAAATCCTCCGGTTTCATATAACGGAAATTGGTTCGTTCCATGACGACGACCCGCGGATCTTGCCGCAATTTCCAAGCGAGCTGTCCGTAACCAACATCGACAGCGTAAACGCGTTTGGCACCGTGTTGTAGCGCGCAATCCGTGAAGCCGCCGGTAGAAGCCCCGATATCGATCACCACGCGTTCCGTGAGATCTAGTTGAAATGCCCGGATGGCCTCCAGCAGTTTCAGGCCGCCACGACTGACGAAGGGATGCACTTGACCGGTCACTTCCAGTACGGCATCCGCAGGGATCTTGGTTCCCGGCTTGTCCACTCGTTCCTGATTGACACGTACCAAACCGGCCATGATGGCCCGCTGCGCTTGTTGCCTACTTTCGAAATATCCCTTTTCCACCAATAGTACATCCAACCGTTGCTTGCTCAACACAAACCTCCTACGCCCGTTGTCGCTTTCGCGGCATCGCCGGTGCCACACTACGTACCGTCTGCACAATGTTTTCCACTGTGAGACCGACTTCCCGCCGCTGTTCTTCCACACTTCCGTGTTCGACAAAGTAGTCCGGAATGGCGATGTTCTTGATCACCATGCCATGAATGTTCCGATCTGCATAAAACTCCAGCACCGCACTGCCGAATCCGCCCATGCGTGCCCCTTCTTCAATCGTAATGACGGGCATCCCTGTCCGACTCAGCTCCAATAACATCCTCTCGTCCAGCGGTTTTGCGAACCGGGCATTGATCACTTTGGCAGAGATCCCCTCCCGTTTCAACTGTTCAGCCGCTTCCTCAGCCAGCGCCACCATTGGACCAAAAGCCAGTAGTGCCACGTCGTTTCCATCACGCACCACTTCGGACTGGCCGATCGGGATGGTGCGGAACGTCGTGTCCATCGATACACCCATCCCGGCGCCGCGTGGGAATCGTACCGCGATCGGACCCGCATCATACTGTACGGCTGTATACAACATGTGTTGCAGTTCGTTCTCATCTTTGGGCATCATGATGACAATATTCGGTACACTGCGCATGTAAGCGATATCGTACACACCCTGATGCGTCTCACCGTCCGCACCGACCAAACCGGCACGGTCAACCGCGATCACTACATTCAGATTTTGACGGCACACATCATGAATCAGTTGATCGTACCCTCGCTGCAAAAACGTGGAGTAAATGGCCAAAACTGGCTTCATTCCCTGTGTGGCCAACCCTGCCGCAAACGTGGTCGCATGTTGTTCGGCGATGCCCACGTCGAAACAACGATCCGGGAACCGCTCGGCAAATGCGTCCAATTTGGAGCCAGTCAGCATCGCCGGGGTAATGGCAACGATCCGCGAATCGTTTTCAGCCAATTTGACCAACGTACTGCCAAACACTTTGGCATAATCAGGTCCTTTGCCCGCTTTTTTCATGAACTCGCCCGACTCGATTTTGTATGCCCCCACACCGTGGTAAGCAACCGAGTTTTCCTCTGCCGGTTTGTATCCGTATCCCTTTTTGGTAATGACGTGCACCAAAACAGGGCCGCTGGTTTTGGCGGCCTGACGAAGGCATTCCATCAGTTCGTCCAGTTTGTGGCCGTCTACCGGTCCGAGATAGGTAAAGCCGAGTTTTTCAAACAATACGCCGGAGACGACCAAATATTTGATGCTGTCCTTGACGCGTTCCAGCGTCTTGGCGAACGTATCGCCGGACGGCATTTTCTCCAGCCAGTACTCCACCAGTTCCTTCGCTTTTTTGTAACCTTTATAGGTGCGCAACCGACCCAAATAATTATGCAATGCTCCCACGTTGGGAGAGATGGACATCTCATTGTCATTGAGAACCACAATCAAATCCTTTTTTTCGTTACCAATATGGTTCATCGCTTCCAAGGCCATACCGCCGGTCAGCGCCCCGTCACCGATGACGGCGATCACCTTATGGTCTTCCCCTTTTAGATCGCGAGCCGCCGCCATCCCCATCGCCGCCGAAAGCGAGGTACTGCTGTGACCGGTTTCCCATACATCGTGCTCGCTTTCACTCATCTTTGGAAAACCGCACAGTCCCTTGTATTGCCGCAATGTGGGAAACAAGTGCTTCCGTCCGGTCAAAATTTTGTGCACATAAGCCTGGTGACCAACATCCCAAATGATCTTATCCTTGGGGCTGTCGAACAGATAATGAAGCGCCAGCGTCAGCTCGACCACACCCAGGTTGGGCGCCAAGTGGCCACCGGTCTTGGACAGGCTTTCGATCAGAAACTGGCGGATCTCTTCAGCCAACTTCGATAATTGATCCACGGAAAGCTCTTTCAGTTTTTTTGGTGAATCAATTTGATCGAGGTGCATGAACAACCCCTCGCTTTCGCTTTCTTCTCTTATTATTCTTCATATCAAACAACCGGATATGAAATCGCTTCTCCAGCAAGAAAAACAATTGCCCCACCCGGAAAATGATCTCGTTCGCATAACGTATGGAGATCGTTTTCCCCAACGCCTTGCCACCCACCGTCAGGGCCGAGATGGCCGCCACCATCAACATTTCCACCCACCAGCGGCTTTCATTCAGATGAAAAGTGACAATGAGTCCTGTAACCACTGTAAAAGCCGCCGCACCGCTTAATATTCCGCTGATATCCCCCACCACATCGTTACAGAAATTGGAGAACTGATCAGCACGACGGATAATCCCAATCGCATGTCGAGCTCCCGGCACTTTTTTGGCCGCCATCGAATGGAACGGCGCTTCGCGAGCCGCCGTTGCCGCGATGCCCAGCATATCAAACACTACACCAATGGCGATAATCAAAAGTACCACCAACAGTCCGCCGCTCCAGGACACTCCCTGCAGCAACGTGTTGGACGAAGCCGAGAGTACCATTGCCATCAATGCGCTCACCAAACTGATGGTGGCGGCCCAACGCAAGGATTGTTTCAACACCGTTCGCATCGAGACGTCTGATTCCCTCGCTTCCCATCACAGTAAAATGCCGGCCACCAACGGGCCGGCAGATTTTCCGGCTTGACCGGTGCAGATGACATCTGCCCGGACCGCCTATGGCCGAGTTTGATCATTTTCATCCGCTAAAACAAAAAAGCGCCTGAGGAGTGGTGACTACCCGGGTAAATCCTGCGGCTTAGGTCCAGTAGGATTTCCCAAAAAGGTATCCCGGTCGTCGCCGACCAGGCGGTTTCCCTTTCAACCTTTTTCGGCGTTGTCGCCAATCGCCGGACTGGATTGCCACTTAGTCCGCACTTCAATCCCCGGATAGCCTTGCGATCCGCAAACAGTCTAGGAGTTTTCCTCAACAGCCCGAGCCGTCCCCCTAGCCTCTTTTGCAACGTACCTTTCAACGGCGGTGGCAAGACGCCGTATCCCCGGCACGTCACTCAAGGCAGGCTACGCTACATACAGGTGGTTGTGCCCGCATGTAGGTTCATCCCCCAAGCCGTCGCTCTTCCTTTCGGTTGAGCCACGCACTTGGGCCTCCGCGGAAGAAGGGTCAACGCCCACATGCCTTTGTGGATCGCCCTTCAACCTTAACTCCCAGCATCAACCCCCGACTGGGCGTCGAAAGCCAACACCAGGAACTTCATCGATGTGCCCTTTAGCGGATTTTTAGCCCCGCCTTCAGGGGAGGTGGGCTGACTAGAATACTGCACCACTCCCATTTTACGGCCATTATAACACAATCCGCTGATGACCGACAATGAAGCCGCAGGCGATCAACGATCGCGTGTTGTCAAAAAATCGGCCAATCCCAATAGTGTGCGGGTATTCAACCATGTTTCTCCCTCAATCCAGCTTTTTGCTTCCTCAATTGTTTTCCGAAGGTGTTCCTTTGAAGCGGACAGACCCAGCAAGGAGGGATACGTCGCTTTGTTTCTCGCTTCGTCGCTGCCAGTCTCTTTTCCCAATTTCTCGCGGTCGCCAATTACATCCAGAATGTCATCTTGAATCTGAAACGCCAACCCCAATCCTTCAGCGAAACGAGTCAGCTTCTCCATTTGTATTTCATCGGCTCGTGCCACCATACCGCCCAATCGGACAGAGAATGTGATCAGGTCGCCGGTTTTGCGGCGGTGAATCGATTGAAGCGTTTCCAGTGTAACCGATTGATTCTCATGAAGGATGTCGTCCACCTGACCGCCTACCATGCCTTCTGCTCCGGCACGGCGGGAGGCCTCCGCGATCAGTTTCAAAGCGGTAGCGCCCGGTAGTCCGATCGTCAGCGCTCCTTCCGCCATCAAACCGAATGCTTTGGTCAATAGCGCGTCTCCGGCCAAAATGGCCATCGCTTCCCCGTATACCTTGTGGTTGGTCAGCCGCCCTCGCCGATAGTCGTCATCATCCATTGCCGGAAGATCGTCGTGAATCAGAGAGTACGTATGAATCATCTCCAACGCACATGCAAAAGGAAGAGCCCGCTCCGCTTCCGTTCCGAGCGCCTCTGCCGTCGCCAACACCAAAACCGGCCGCAAACGCTTGCCGCCGGCCAACAGAGAATAAGCTACGGATTCTTTCAACCGCTTTGGAATATCATTCCACGATTCAACATATTGAGCCAGCCGATCGTTCACCAGACCGGCCTTTTCCTGCAAGTATTGTTCTACGGTTTCCACCTCAGTCCATGTCCTCCTCCGTCCCAAAAGGCTTTTTCACCCAATCGCCGTTTTCACGTACTAGCATTTCCACTTGTTGTTCCACTCGATCCAATTTCTTACCGCAATGGTTGGCCAGCCGCATCCCTTCCTCAAATAGCCGAATCGCTTCTTCCAGCGGTACTTCTCCTCTCTCCAGCTGTTCCACCACCGCTTCCAGCCGTTTCATCGCTTCCTCGAAAGGCAGGGATTCTACGGATTGACGCGCTTCATTCGCCTCCGCCATCAGCCGACTCCTCCTTTTTCCATACTTGACATTGCAATCGACCGTCTGCGACGCGTACATCGAGCAAATCGCCGGGCTCTACTTGTTGCACACTTCGGATCAGTTCCTCCCCGCGGTAACGATAAACCAGCGAGTATCCACGCCGCATCACCCGCAATGGACTGAGCGCATCCAATTGATCCACCAAACGCTCCCAATCGGCCCGGTATACGCGACAGCGCTGTTGCATGTGGGAGATGCAGCTCTTTTTCCATTGTTGCAATTGGGCGCGATATTCGCGAACCCGCTCAGCCGGTCGGTGAACCCACAATCGGTATGCCTGCTGTTCCAGGTCGCGTCGTCCGTCTCGCAGGCGGGATGCCATCGCCCGCAGCATGTCGTGAACCAGATCGTCCAGACGCTGTTCGTATTGGATCAGGCGGGAGCCCGGTTGACGAAGGCCCGACCGTTTTTTCAGCCTCTCCAATTGATCCCTGCTAAAATGGAGCCGCCGATGCATCGCGTTCACCAGACGTTGTTGGCAGGTGGCGAGACGATCATGTAATTCCTCCCACCTTGGAGAAACGAGTTCCGCCGCCGCGGTGGGGGTCGCTGCTCGGACATCGGCGACAAAATCGGCGATGGTCACATCCGTCTCATGCCCCACTGCGGATACGACGGGAATTTGGGAGCGGAAAATGCTCCGTGCCACCACTTCTTCATTGAATGCCCACAACTCCTCCAGCGACCCGCCACCTCTGCCGACAATGATGACGTCCACTTCTCCACATTCATTCAAATTGTCGATGGCGGCTGCAATCGCCCGGGCTGCTCCCTCCCCCTGCACAGGGACGGGATGGAGCAGGATGTGAATGTTGGGGGAGCGCCGTCGGATCGTAGTGATGATATCCCGGATGACGGCGCCGCCCGGGGCAGTGACCACCCCCACCCGTCGTGGGTAAAAAGGAAGTGGTTTCTTGTGTGCGGGATCGAACAGGCCTTCCTGTTCCAAGCGGTCTTTCAGTTGCTGGAATGCCACGTACAGCTCGCCCACCCCGTTGGGTTGCATCTCCTGTACATACAACTGTACTTGCCCGTCCCGTTCGTATACGGACAAATACCCGCGAACAAGCACGTCATCCCCGTCCTTCGGCACAAAACGAAGGCGGCGGTTGTTTCCGGCAAACATGACCGCCCGGATTTTGCTGCCCTCGTCCTTCAACGTAAAATACATATGCCCCCGGTGATGGTGATGGAAGTTCGAAATCTCGCCCCGGACCCACACTTGGGAAAGCACAGGATCTTCTTCCACGTGCATCCGCAAATATCCGACCAGATCGGAAACCGAAAAAATGGGGCGCTCGTTTTCTTCCAGCAACTCCAGCATAACCGCATCCCTCTTTCTCCAGACCGTATCTGTCCAATTCGGTTGAACTTCTCTCGCTCCTCGCTGGATTTAGCGCGTATCTGGTGAATACAGTCCAATTGTTTTCCCGGCTCGCTCCACCTGTGCCTACAAGAAGGGTCATGGCCGCTCCGACTCAAGGAAGTTGCCCGCGATTTCATTCCTGCGCTTTCCGGATCATCGCTCAGTCAGGCTTAGTTCTTCGTTCACCTGGGAAAGCATTTGCTCCTCACGAATTTACCAGACACACCCTAGGCCATCGCTCTCCAGAAACAACCATATCATCTGACACGCTCAAGATCGTATTTTCAGTCCAACAACCGTCGAGCAGATTGCACCGTGTTGACCAAGAGCATCGCAATCGTCATCGGACCTACACCGCCCGGCACTGGAGTGATATACGAGGCGACTTCACGCACCTGTTCAAAGTGGACATCCCCAACTAATTTCCCTTCCGGTGTACGATTGATACCCACATCGATCACCACCGCTCCCGGTTTGACATACTCCCGCGTCACCAGATGCGGTTTGCCCACCGCGGCGATCAGGATGTCCGCCTGGCGTGCGACAGAAGGCAGATCCACCGTTTTGGAATGGCACATCGTCACCGTGGCATTTTCGCGCTGCAACAGCAATGAAACCGGTTTGCCCACAATATTGCTGCGGCCGATCACCACCGCATGCTTTCCGGCAAGCGGAATTTCATAACGTCGCAGCAATTCCATGATCCCGTGCGGCGTGCATGGCAAAAATCCCGGCTTGCCGATGACCAAGTTTCCGACACTGATCGGGTGGAATCCGTCGACATCCTTTTCTGGCACAATCGCGTCGATCACTTTTTCTTCCGAAATATGCTTCGGCAACGGCAGTTGCACCAATATGCCATGAATACGCGCATCCCCATTCAACCGATGCACATGTTCCAACAATTCCTCCTCCGATACCGATTCTGGCAAACGGATCAGCTCGGAGTAGATGCCCACTTCGCCACAGGCCCGCACTTTGCCGCGCACATACGTTTCCGAAGCGGGATCATTCCCAACCAAGATCACGGCCAATCCGGGGTGAACCCCCTGTTCTTTCATCCGGCTCACTTGTTCCTTCAACTCTTGGCGAATCGACGCCGCCACCGCTTTTCCGTCAATGAGGATCGCTGATTGTGTCAACTTTGGTGCCTCCCCTTTTTCCACGATAGCTTTACGTTCCCCAGTGTAGCGCTTTGACCTCTGCGTGTAAAGGGAATGACGAACTTTCTGCCTAGGAAAAGCGATTATCTTTCCTTATTAATGGATATTTCGTAAATCCATCCGCATTTTTGTTCGGAAAAACAGCTTCCACTTTTTCCTGACACCCTATTTTTTCGCCAGTAAAGATTGCATCCCTGTTGACAAGCCACAAGATCTCTTCCGCCTTTAGAATCTCACCGATATGGTAATAACATAATCCCAGACCAATTGGAACCATGTAACTTGCTCCACACGGTCAAGCACGAAAGGCGCTCTCTTTGGTCACCATAGGGTTTCTCGCTTCATCTGACGTGGTAACCCTATCCATTCGAGAAGTTTCGCACGCATGGTCGTTTTCAGTGATTTTCGCACTCCATGGCATGATTGTACCAAAATTTCTATCGGACTTGCGAGAAAGCTGGAAGCTTCCCTCGCCCGCGCGATCATTCCAAAGTTTTGCCGCACGAAGCCCCGACCAACGATTCCATAACAAAAACGAACGGGCGTATACACCCGTCCGCTAAATTGATACATCAACCGTGGCACCCCTTCACCGCCCGAAGTCCGATCCGGGCCACACCGTAGGCGTTATCCCCGGAATAACGAGGATCGGCAAATGTCAGTCGAGCTCGGACGGCGGGGTGCTCCAAACGTTTGCGCAGACGATCACGAATCAGGCTGTTGGCGGCCACTCCCCCGACGATCAGCACTTCTTTCGGATATCCTTGGTCAAACGCATGATTAAGCAACTTTTCCACCGAGTTGGCCACACAGCGCAATGCGGCAAACGCCAACGCCTCCTTGGATGCGGCCCGTTTTTCCCACAACCGCAGCAACGCTGTCTGCGGCCCGGAAAAGGAACAGGTCAACCCATCCACTGACGAAGGGATGGTGACTTGTTCCTGGCCATTATATTGCAAGGCCAATTCCTCCACATACCGTCCCGAGGGAAACGGCAACCCCATCGCCACGCCGATCCGGTCGACCAACTGCCCGGCATGCAAATCACGGGACCCGCCGATCGTCTCGATATCATATCCTGCTCCTCGTCGGCTGACATCCATCAGATCCGTGGTTCCGCCGGACAAATGAACCGCCAGGAAGCGATCAGCATTCCATGTTCGGTCGGCTGTCGCCTCACCGGCGGCGATGTGTCCTTCCTGGTGTGTCGTCTTGATCAACGGAACGCCCCAGGCATGGGCCAAAGATTGGGCCCACGACGTCCCCACCTGAAAAACGGGCATATAGGAGCCTGCTTGCGGTCTGGGCGCCGTGCTGACCGCGACGGCCACCACCTCTACTTGGTCTAGCGGCAGACGAAGAAACAGCTCCGGCAAACGGCGCACGTGTTGGAACACGGCACGGGACTGCTGAAGCCCCCGCTCGCCCTGCGGCACATCCAACCATTGCCGTTCTTCGGCCAAACGGTTTCCATCATCGTCAACGAGACACAACGATGTGCAATAATTGCTTGTGTCCACGCCCAACACCGCACGGGACGTGTTCATTCCAGCTCCTCCTTCGTCAGGCGCTCACGGATTTCCTCCTGCATCTCTACGATCGCCCCCAGCACACCATTGACAAATTTCCCCGATTCTTCGGTGCTATACGCTTTGGCCAATTCAACTGCTTCGTTCAAGGTGACTCCCGGCGGAATCTCTTCTTCAAACATCAACTCATACAGCGCCATCCGCAATACCGCCCGATCGACGACGGCCAACCGGTAGAGGCTCCAACCCTTTTTCAAAAAATCGCCGAGAACCGCATCCAACCGGTCCATCCGAGAAAGGACGCCCCCAACCACGCGACCGTAAAATGCCCGTTCGTCTTCGGGCAAGCTCTTTTTCACCCGTTCGACCACTTCTTCGGCCGGTTCGGGATTGAGATCCAACTGATACAACGTCTGCAATATTTTTTCACGTACCTGTCTCCTGCCCATGTTCCATCCTCCAAAAAAAACCCGCGCCGTTCGCCGGCCGGGTTTGGTTATTTTCTCATCCAACGATCAGGAAACCAATCTTCCAACACCTGACGCAAGTCTTTTCGCCCATCGCATTCTCTCCCGACAAAATAACCGATGCCCACGATCAGCGCAAACACGATAGTTTTCCACAAGCCGACAATCAAATAGACGATACCCAAAAACAATCCGGCCAGCGTTCCGATCAGACGTCCGCGATGGTGCACCCACAAATACTCCAACCATTTCCAATCCATTATCGGTCACCGCCTTATTCGACGCGGATCCGCGTGCGATCAGGCTGAACCGTGTCGGTGACGTAGACGGAGATTTGATCGACCGTCACCCCGGCAATCTCCTCAATATGTGTTTTGACGGCTCGCTGGAGCTCTTCGGACAATGTCTGAATCGGCGTTTCCCCGTCCACGGTTAGTTTCAACCCCACGCCCACGGAGGCGTTATTTCCACTCATCCGGACACGGGCGGTCAAGTCACGAATACCCCGCACCCTTCTGGCGGCTTTGACAGCCAAACTCTCCAATGTGTCCAATGAAATGCGAATATACCCGATTTCTGTCAACCGGTCCACACCGCGGTCATCTCCAGGTCGACGAACGGTTGCCACCAAAAGTCTAAGTCCGATCAGCATCAACAGCAGACTAAGACCGACAGCCGTCCATTGCCGGGCCGGGTACGCATACAACGCCTCAATCAAACGGACGGTGTCGTACTTGGACAACCCCAAACCTGAAACGAACCATACACCGAGAGCGGAGGCGACAGTCACAAAAAGGCTGAGAAAAAACACAAGCACTCGATCCAGTAGCTTCACGCCCCTACCCTCCTCCGGGATACTGACAGTATCCAGTCCGTCATTACTTCACACGCTGGACTTCTATGTCCGTTTGTTTGTCGTTGGAAAATTTGACTGCTTCCACTCTGACGATCACTTCGCTCACGTTCAAGCCCGTCATGTTTTCCACAGCCGACTTGACCGCTTCCTGGACGTTCCGGCCCACTTCCGGGATATGGTAGCCGAACGCAATGACGAGCGACACTTCGATTTTCGTCTCGTCACCCACTTCGACGCGAACGCCCTGACGCAAATTTTTTCGTCCCAGGAGTTGGGTCAGGTCACCGACCACTCCACCGCTGAGACCCGCGACGCCTTCCACCTGTTGGGCGGCCAGACCAGAAATGATTTGAATCACTTCCGGTGCAATCTCAATTTTCCCCAACTCATTCACTTGGTAATCGACATGGTCGATCGGGTTATGATTGGTCATCTTTCGAACGCCCCTCGTTCAAATTGGTTTTTTCAAGAAACTGAATATGGAAATCTCCACTGACAAACTGTGGATGTTGCATCAGTTTCAGATGGAACGGAATCGTCGTTTTCACCCCGTCAATCGCAAACTCCTGCAATGCCCGCCGCATACGGTCAATCGCCTCTTCGCGGTCCTTGCCCCAGACGATCAACTTGGCGATCATGGAGTCGTAGTAAGGGGGAATCCGATACCCCGTATAAGCGGCACTGTCCACGCGTACGCCCGGACCCCCCGGCGGCAGATAAAACTGGATTTCACCCGGAGAAGGGATGAAGTTCCGATCGGGATCTTCCGCGTTAATCCGGCATTCGATGGACCACCCGTCAAAACGGACGTCTTCCTGCTTGATGGACAGCGGTTCACCTGCCGCGATACGTATCTGTTCCTTCACCAAGTCGATCCCGGTCACCAACTCTGTGACGGGGTGCTCCACCTGGATGCGGGTGTTCATCTCCATGAAGTAGAAGTTACCTTCTTTGTCCAACAGGAACTCCACCGTTCCGGCCCCGGAGTAATTGACCGCCTTGGCCGCGGCCACCGCTGCCTGCCCCATACGCTCCCGCAATTCGGGCGTCAATGCCGGGGAAGGCGCTTCCTCTACCAGTTTTTGGTACCGGCGCTGAATCGAGCAATCTCGCTCGCCCAAGTGTATCACGTTGCCGTGGTTGTCCGCCAACACCTGAATCTCGATATGGCGCGGCTCGATGAGGAATTTCTCCAGATAGACCCCTGAGTTGCCAAAGTTGGCTTCCGCTTCCTGTTGGGCCATACGGATTGCCCGTTTCAATTCTTCTTCGCTGTGAACCACACGCATTCCTTTTCCGCCGCCGCCAGCAGTTGCCTTGACGATGACGGGATAGCCGATTTCCCGGGCTACGGCCACCGCTTCATCGATATCCTCGATAATCCCCTCTGTTCCTGGAACGGTCGGTACACCGGCCTCTTTCATCGTCTCCCGCGCGGTGGTCTTGTCCCCCATTTTGGTGATGGCCGATGGGTGGGGACCGATGAAAGTGATACCGCAAGCGGCACACAGCTCGGCAAAATCGGCGTTTTCTGCCAGGAATCCGTATCCCGGATGGATGGCGTCCGCCTCGATCAACGTGGCGGTACTCATCAGGTTGGTCATGTTGAGGTAGCTGTCTCTCGATGTAGCGGGACCAATGCAATACGCCTCATCCGCCAATTTGACGTGCAGCGCATCTTTGTCCGCCTCCGAATAGACGGCCACCGTTTGAATTCCGAGTTCGCGGCATGCACGAATCACGCGGACGGCGATTTCTCCGCGGTTCGCGATCAAGACTTTTTGAAACATGTTCGGTTTCCCCTCCCGCCGTTTCAGGTTGTTTTCACCAAAAACAGCGGTTGTCCGTATTCAACCAGCTGTCCATTCTCTACCAGTACTTTGACAATGGTGCCGCGAACCTCTGCTTCGATCTCGTTCATCAGTTTCATCGCCTCGACAATGCAGACGACTGTCTTTTCGTCCACTTGGTCTCCCTCTTTGACATACGGATCCGCATCCGGAGCCGGTGCACGGTAGAACGTACCCACCATGGGCGACACGATTTTATGTAAGTTGGCATCCTCTTCTTCTACCGGCTTCTGCTCAGGTTGGGCGGGAGCAGGTTGTTCCGCCACGGGTTGTGGAGCCGGGGACGGTACTTGCGGAGCCGGAGACGGCGTCGACACAATCGGCTCCGGTTGCCCCACAGCCGGTTGATCCACTACGGTCGTTTGTCCTTTCGGCCCTTTTTTGATCACCAATTTGTTTCCGTCTTTCTCGAACTCGAACAGTTCGATGTCGGTTTCGTGAATCAGCTTGATGAGTTCTCGAAATTCATGTACACGAAATTGCATGACGCTATTTCCTCCCATTCAGCAAAAATTCCGAAGCGCATCGGACGGGACGGTTTTATCATAATGTTTTTTGCTCTGCTTGGCCAGTCCTTGACCCGGTATTCGCATGACATCTCTTATACATTTTGACCGAAAGACAAAAAGAAAAACCCCTTTCTACCTCGAATGATACCAAAAAACAGAACGTAAGATAAAAGACGGCTATCCGTGTGATCCCTTCACAGAGGAGACGAACATAGAGTGAAACAGCGTAACCAGCATACTGGAAACAGACCCGCCACTCAAAAGGGTACATGCAGCGTCGCAGTCGAACATCATGGGACATGATGACGACACACTCCTCGGCTTGGGCGAAGTCTCAACTGGCTTCAGGATCGACCACCAAGCTTTTTCTTGACAAAGAAAATGCAATATGTTTTTTTGAAATATTCACATATATATCATCAAATGTAGTCAACATGAGATGAAAGATAAGTGGCAGGAGCTTTGGGATGGACCGTACTGGCCGCTTTGGGCTATGTGGTGGGGGGAAGCATCGTTTGGTTCAAAAAAAATTGGTCGTCTCAAGCTTTGACCATGCTTGTGGCACTTAGTACCGGCCTGCTGTTAGCTGTATCCATTGGCGGTATGCTGCCACACGGTTTATCCGAAACACCGTCACAGGCCCCTTGGCTCTTGGTCGGTATGTTCGCCTTTCAGAAGTGGCATATGAAGCATCGCTTATCTTCCGAAACTGAAATAGACAGACGCCAAGGTGCTGTCTGGAGTGTATTATCCGGGATGGGGATCCACGCCTATTTTGAGGGGTTTGCCATTGGTGCAGGCTTTCATGTCGATCCTCAATTTGGAACAGTGGTTTTACTTGCGCTCGTGTTTCACAAAATCCCAGAAGGGGTTGCTATTTCCACCCTGACAAGGCGGGATCCCAGGAACGTAAAAAAGCGATTGGAGCAGCCGGCATTCTGGAATTTGTACGGTGTTAGGTACCGTAACCGCTTTATGGATAGCGGATCTTCCTTGGATGCAAGGTCAATTGTCTGGAATTGCGCTCTTGTTCTCTGCTGGGATCCTGCTTTATGTAGCGGGAACAGAATTATGGCCGGTCATCAATCGGGCGGAAAATTCCCAAACTGTTTGGTGGTTCTTATCCGGTATCTTACTCTATTATTTACTTGGGTGGGGAAGTACGCTGATTGCTCCATTCATCACCACGATGTTGAAGCATCAGCGAACCCTGACCACTTCCATGATTCCAGTCACCATCATATGCAACCGGTTGAAATTCCGAAGGGAACGCCGATCCCCACTGTACATCTCCAAGTTTACAAGGATTCGGAATCCGGTTGGAACCTCCATGTACAAACGGCACATTTTCGGTTTGCGCCCGAATTTGTGAATGGCCCCAACCGGATCGGGGAGGGACATGCACATCTCTTTGTGGACGACAAAAAAGTTGCTCGTTTATATGGGCCGTGGTACCATATGGATTCTCTTGGACCGGGAAAGCATGAAATACGAGTAGAACTCTTCACCAATCAACATGCCCCTTATGTCCATAACGGCACGAAAATCGAAGATACAGCTGTGGTGATTGAAAAATGAAGAGAAGCAAGCGGATGACCCTGTTCCCCTCACTCTGACAAACCATTCGTGGACGTGTGCCGAGAATATCGGTCATCAGGATCGATCAGGATCGTTCATACAGGAAACATCACTTTACCCATTTCACGTTTTCTTTTTTCTCTTCATTTACGATCAGTTGAAAGACATCCGGTCTGGAATAGTGACCTACCACATCAAAATCAAATTGACTGTAAGCGATACAACGCAAATCAAGATCGGCTATGAGGATATCTTCTTTCCCAAATACAGGTCCCTTTATGTAGTCACCCAAAGGACCGACAATGGCACTGCCACCTGCGCACATCTCATGTGGGGAGGATGCTAGTTCGTCATAGCAGGCCAAATCAGCAGGGTACATATCCTTCGTAACATACTGATTGCACGATAAAACAAAGCATCTTCCCTCCACTGCAATATGGCGAATAGTAGATTGCCATACTTCTCGGGCATCTGCCGTAGGAGCAATATAGATTTGAACTCCTTTGGCGTACATAGCTGTTCTGACTAACGGCATGTAATTTTCCCAACAAATCAACGCCCCTATTTTGCCAAATGGCGTATCAATCACCGGTAAAGTGCTTCCATCTCCCTCTCCCCAGATGATTCGCTCTGAGGCTGTCGGTTTTAATTTGCGATGCTTACCAAGCAATGTTCCATCCGGTCCAAAAAATAAAACCGTGCAGTATAAGGTACCGCCGCTAAACTCACTATCTCTTTCTATCACGCCGATAATGAGATAGACATCCGCCTTACGTGCTGCTTCTCCCAACACTTCGGTCGTTTTACTCGGGACGGGAACCGCATTTTCCCAGTAACGAAGCCAGTCTTTTCGTCCATCCGGAGAACGACTTCCGATCCTCGTCCCAAAAGTGAGCCCTCGTGGGTAGGCAGGAATAAAAGCTTCCGGAAATACGACAATATTTGCTCCTTGCTCTGCTGCTTGCAGTGTTAACGAAATCGCCTTTTCCGTACTTGCTTCCCGATCCATGATGACAGAAGCAGCTTGGATGACAGCCACTCGTACAGTATGCTGTTGATTGGCCACTTTTCCCTCTCCTCTTTCAGATAATAAGTATGATTATGATAAATGAAACTCCATACAGCCACAAGCCCTCCTTTGGTCGTTTGAATCCCCGGATAGTTAGTGTCATCAGTTCGTTTCCGTTACGGACTTCGCTCAACTCAGGGGCGTCATCATCATGCATCGTGCAGCGTTTCCATCAAGATGAAATGCCTTTGATGTGGCATACAGAGGAAAAGAATGGATCAACATAGAATACCAGAGTGAGTCGCAACGTTGGATCGACAGCTAACCTGATTCAACAAACCCAAAACGGCAAGCGAAATCCACCGATGCTCTGATGATGGCATTTTTCTGATGAAAACCGGGCAAAAAGGCTGGATATCCCGAAGTTCTATCAGCAAAAAGAGTGACGTAAAATATGTGAACAAACTGAAAGTGAGTGATATAAAAATATGTTAACCAATGATTTGGATTTTCGTTTGGAACCACGTTTGAAAGAGTTGTATGAACAACATAAAGAACGGGCCAAAAAGATCGACTGGAGTTATCATGAGTTTTTGCCCTGGGATAAAGGGATGGATTTCAAACGTGTCCCATGGGATCAAAGCCAGGTTACGTTGCCTTCCGGGGTGATTACAGCTGTCGAAACTGCACTGTTGACGGAAGTCAATTTACCCTGGTTTACAACCTACCTTTCGGAAACATTTAAGGGCTCTCTCTCCGTGATCACAGATTTTATTCATACATGGACATCAGAAGAGGATCAACACTCTAATTTATTGGAAACCTATCTCTTACTGACTCGTAATGTTAACCCTGATCGGTTGCACGAATTAAGAAAACAGGTAGTTGAAGGTGGATTTGAACCTGATTTCCATACACCGATTGAAGCGATGGCTTATACAACTTTGCAGGAACTTGCAACAATGGTTTTCTATAATAATGTTGCAAAAATAGCGGGTGATCATGACAAAGAATTAGCTACTTTATTGCGTCGCCTTGCCAAAGATGAAACACTTCATTACGCCTTTTACAGAGATGTCATTCGTACACACCTGGAACTGGAACCGAATTATTGCTACCACATTGCAAATGTCATCATCAATTTTCAAATGCCAGGTGCCGTCATGCCCGATTTTGAAAATCGGATGGGCATTATTGCCAGGGAAGCCAATTACGGGCCTCTTCAATATTTTGACCAGGTTCTCGATGTTGTTGTTGATTATTGGGGTTTACGTGATTTACGACCAATGGCACCAATGGCAGAAAAGGCTAGGATCCAAATTTTGGAATATCATACAAAGCTGAAAAGAATCCGCGACCGTTATGGAAGGGTCAAAACGTCAAAATTCCAAAAGGACAATTGACACTCCACACGTTTCAAGCAATAGCAGCACTCCCTGAAGGGGATGCCGAACTACGCCGCCTTCAATCTCATGATTCAAAAACCCCAATGTTACTTCCTAGGGGCCGTGAGATTTCAGGCGGCTTCATACCCAGTTGAAGATCAAACCAGCATCGCAGAAAAACACTACTACAAACCGCCCCATTATTTTCGAAAGAGAGGGTAATCTACCTGTGTAGGTACCTGAATGATGATCATACTTGACACTCCACACGGCTAAAGCCGTGGGATTCTTGAGTGGTTAACGCCCTCAGTCCATTTCTGTTTCGGGCAACCCTCAAGCTAGGGCTGTGTCATCAGCCCATCCCACCCGGTTAGCACGTACCCGGATGGGCGGCACACCTGTTACCAGTGTGCTAGGCTACTAACCCTGAAATGGCTTTGGC